>CAZBCD010000157.1:0-5601 GCA_964490205.1 uncultured Pelolinea sp.
CGGGGTGACATTTTCATTGGTGGATTAGGGTGACATATTCACTGGTGAATGACAAGATTCTAAATCTACGCGGATTTCTTCCCCGGGATGAGCTTCGACAGCCCGATCAGCGCGCTGGCTTTGAAGTGATCCGCCGCCGAGAGCAGCCGTCCGCTGATCTCCGCATCTCGTACCGCTATGCGCAGTTCCTCTGCGTTGTTGAAGGCCGGCAAACGCACTACCGCCAGCCCCAGCTCCACCAGCGAATGCGCGTCAGACCCCGCCAGCATCGGTATGCCCCGTTCCCTCGCGAACTCCAACGCCTTTTCGTTATGAACCTTCCGCAGACAGCGCGCGTTGAACACCTCCAGAGCGTCCACCTCCGGAAGCAATTCGATCAGTTCTTCCAGCGGCCAGCCGTGCCGCCACAGGTCAAAAGGGTGCGGGACGCTGATGAAAGCACCCTGCGCTTTCAGCCGCCGCAGCGTCTCCTTCACGGTCAGCCCCTTCGGTACTTCTTCCTTTACATAATAAGCGATCAGCTCGCCCCCTCGTTCAGTCAGCACTTCTTCCCCCACCACCACTAAATCCGGCGCCAGCGCCTTGGCTTTCAGCGCTCCCTTGATCGTGTTGTGGTCGGTGATTGCCAACCGTTCGATGCCCCGTTCGCGCGCAGTTTGGATGAGCGCGTCCACATGATTGCTGCTGTCTATCGAATAAATCGTATGGCAGTGGAATTCAACCCTGATCAGTTCTTTTGAATTTGAAATATTCATGACTTCGGCGTTGGTGTGTACAGGTATTCCGGCATGCTGTCCGGGCGGTAGATCGCGGTCAGGTAATTGCCATATGGGTCAGCAGTAATTATATTTTCGTCGTTTTGCAGGGTTCCGCTGCAGAATCCATAGTAAGCGTAATCACAGAGGTCATCACCATTCTCCGCCTGGTAACCGGACATCACGAAGGGCAGCCCGCCATCCGCCAGCACCCATTCGCCGTTGTATTTACGCGCGATGTGTACATGGATGCCTGAGGAACTCCCGCCCTGGCAGGAGGGATGCCCGATGATGTCATCCGTTTCCAGATACGCGTTCAGGTCCACATGATCGGTGTTGGCAACATGCATATACACCAGCACCCAGCCGGTCTGTTCATAACCGTCTTCGTCCAGATCCAGCACCACCACGCCGTTCCCCACGCGCACCACACGCCCAGCGGCTGCCGCCGTTGTCCAGTGGATCGAGTTCCCGCAGCCGGGTCCGCCCAGCGGTGGTGCTAAATCCAGCGCCGCGCGCGGTCCATATCTTCCCCACGCAGAGTGCGGGCCACCAGTCAGGTTCCATTTCTCATTAGGCGGGAAGGGCAGATTCAGTTCTGGCTGGGTGATCCCCGCCGGATACAGCGGTTCTATTCCCACTGCCTGATCCCACGGATCGCCGAACAGTTCGGTATAGGTATTGAAAATACCATCCGCCCCATACACCAGCGCTTCCCATTCCTCACGGGTGTGCATCTGAGTGAAGAAATTCAGTACCGCAGCCGTCCCCGCGTTCAGTGATGGCGCCAGCCGCAGGGTACTGCCATCAATGAATGCCAGTTCGATCAGCGTCCCCGCCCGCCAGCCGTAATAGCCCAGCGAGAGCTGCCGGATAGCCCAACCCGTCTGCTGGTAGATACCGCTCCGATTCGCGTGGATGTATCCAAAGGGATATGCTGACTGTTCGTGACCTTCCGGCTTCCCGCTCACCCACCCGTTTTCCGTTTCCATCAAAGCCAGCAGAATGCGGGGATTGATCGAATACTCCAGCGCTAACTGCGCAATGATCTCAGAAGCGGGTGTTGTTCCTCGCGTCATCAATTCAGAGTATGTGCTCAGATGCCCGCCCTGTGCGTCCGCGAATTCCTGTATGTCGAATCCCACTGTCATCGGAGAGAACACCACTGCCGCATCCGGAAAGAGGATATCAGAAGGCGTGGTTTCTTCCAGCGCGTCGCGTACTAACAAGCGCGTGCCCGCGTCGATCAGCAGTGCCGGATCCAGCGCATTTTCACTTTCGATCTCAGTTATCTCTACTCCGAAATGCGCACCTACCGCGGCAAGCGTATCACCTGACTGAGTGAAATACTCCACGTACCCATCCGGGATGGGCGGATCAGTTGGCAAGGGAGAAACAGTGGGCGCGGGAATTGTGGCTGTCGAAGCAGAAATGGTGGGAGCGGGTTCCTGATCCACTTCCACGGCTTTATTCTGGGGACTCGTGCAGGATGCCGCCGCCAGGCAGAGAATACTTATGAAAATGAACGCTTTAGCGATAAATTTTTTGTTCATCGGTCGGGTAACCAGACGCTTTGATCTCTGTTTGTTCTTTTATCAGTTTGCCGTCATATTCTAACCCATCCCCACCAGATACCCACCCAGACAAAACAAAGGGGATATCCTGGCCAGCGGGAATCCATTCGCCGTTATAGCGCCGCGCGATGTGAAGATGCGTACCGGTAGCAGGACCGCCAGCGCAGGAAGGATGCCCGATCTGGTCCCCTTCCTTTAAGTAATCTCCATATTCCACTTTTTCGTCTTCCGCGATGTGCATATACAGGATCGTCCAGCCGGTGCCTTCCTCACCATCGCCATCCAAATCTTGCACAACAATCCCATCTCCCACCCGCGCGATCACACCATCCGCGGCAGCGGTCACCCAGGAGGCGCTTTGATAGCATCCATATCCATCCTCATCCGGCGCGAAGTCCAGCGCCCCCCATGCCGCGCCCGTTCCCCACGCGGAATGCGGTCCTGAGGTGAAGAACCAGTCCTCGCCTTGATTGAAAGGGAGCGCCATCTTTGGCTGCGCCAGGTCTGCGGGAAACAACTCTTCCACCGCGTAATCGTCCGGGTCACCAAACAGCGCCAGGTAATGGGCGTATACGCCCAACGGCCCTGCCGCGAACTGCCAATCATAATACCCCATCAGTTTTCCCAGAAAATACTGCACCGATGCCGTCGCGTCATTCACATTATCAGCAATGGTAATTTCCACTTCATCCGTAGTCCACATCCCCGGCATCCCTCCGACCCGGCGTGAATAGTAGCCATAATTGAGCGTGTCTGCCGCCCAGGAAAGCTGGACGAACAGTACCGCATCCGTAGATTCGGTCGGGTACAGTGGATAATCGGTGATCCGATCATCATCGCTACTCCACACCCATCCACTCGCCATCTCCAGCAGGACCAGCAGCAGGCGCGGATGGACGGAATACTCCCTGCTGACCCTCTCAATGATCTCCGCCCCGCTGAATATCTCACCGTCAATCAGCTCTTCATAACCAGCAAGGTACCCTCCCTGAGAAGCGATTGTATCCGCCGTGGAAAATCCAACCGTTGTCGGACTGAAAACCAGTTCAGAATCCGGAATGATCCTGAAATCCGGCCCTTCAACCGGTTCCTCTGGCAGCGCATGTTCCTGCGGCTCACTGCTATTTAATGCATCAAACGGGGAGGAACTGTTATCCGGCCGTACACACGCGGATAAGAGCAAGATGCAGCCCAAAAATATCCTCGCGTCCCGTTTACCTGGTTTTTGAACCATTGATAACCTTTTATCAGCTGTGGATCGCCATCATGTGCGGACCGGCGAACAGGTGCAGGTGCAGGTGAAAGACGGTCTGCCCGCCTCCCTCCCCGACATTCACCAGCAGGCGGTAGCCCTTATCGCGCACGCCCTGTTCCGTGGCGATCTCCCGCGCTTTCAGCATCAATCTGCCCAGCAGCGCCGCATCCTCCACTTCCAGCTCATTCACTGAGGAAATATGCCGGTTCGGAACAATCAGAATATGGATCGGTGCGGCGGGGTGTTGGTCCCAGAAAGCGGTTATTTCATCATCCTGAAAAACAATCTCCGCTGGCACCATCCCCGCTACAATCTGGCAAAAAACGCAGCCTCCCTGCATGCCGTCTTTTATGCCTTATCGCCCCGAATGAACTCCTCTGTTTTTTCGCGAGCGACCTCATCCTTGAACTGTTTGGGCGGAGTCTTCATGAAGTAGGAAGAAGGTGAGATAAGCGGTCCGCCGATGCCGCGGTCCAGCGCCAGCTTCACGCAGCGCAGCGCGTCAATCACCACACCGGCTGAATTCGGAGAATCCCACACCTCTAATTTTGCTTCCACTTTGAGTGGGACATTACCGAAGGTGGTGCCTTCCATGCGGATATCGCAGAATTTGCGGTCCTTAAGCCATGCCACATAATCCGACGGACCAACATGCACATCTTCCTCGTTCAGCTCATAGGGCAGCATGCTGGTCACAGCGCCTGTCTTGGATATCTTCTTTGACTCCAGCCGTTCGCGTTCCAGCATGTTTAAAAAATCCGTGTTCCCACCGTAGTTAAGCTGGTAAGTATGGTCCAGCCGCACGCCGCGGTCAGTGAATAAACTCGCCAATACGCGGTGTAAGATGGTCGCCCCTACCTGGCTCTTGATATCATCACCGATGATGGGCAGCTTTTTCTCTTCGAAACGCGGCGCCCAGTAGGGAGATGATGCGATGAACACCGGGATAGCGTTCACTACGCCCACACCCGCTTCCAGCGCTTTTTCCATGTACCACTTGGCTGCCATCTCAGAACCAACGGGGAGATAATTGATCATCACATCCGCTTTGGTATCCTTGAGGATCTGGGCAACGTTATCTGTTGGCCCAGACGCTTTCTTGACGATCTTACCCACATACTTGCCCAATCCGTCGTGAGTCATCCCCCGGGATACAGTAACACCCATCTTGGGAACATCTGCGAATTTATAGGTATTATTGGGAAAGGCAAAGATCGCTTTTGAAAGGTCCACACCTACTTTTCCTTCCACCACATCAAAGGCCGCGACAAATTCGATATCGCGCACATGGTACCCACCCAGGTTGACATGCATTAACCCCGGCACCCGGTCATTATCTTTCGCGTTTTTATAGAATTCCACACCCTGGATCAGGGATGACGCGCAGTTGCCCACGCCTACGATCGCTACACGCACTTTATTTTGTTTGCTCATAATGGCTATTTTGCTCCTGATTTGTAATAGTTGAAACCCTATTCTATCACCTCACACGGCGGAACGCGCGTAATGCGCTGATCAAGGGTAGTTTGCAGCGCGACAAAACAGGGTAAGGTATAATCGGATATGTTCGGGGCGTAGCGCAGACCGGATAGCGCGCACGGTTCGGGTCCGTGAGGTCGGCGGTTCAAATCCGCCCGCCCCGACACTTTGACATCAAAAAAAGACCCATTTTGTGACAATGTTTTTTCACAAATTGAGGTTTTTTTAATTAATTACTTATAATTATTTATGTCAAGTATCCTGAGTGTAAAATAGATTATGTTTAAAAGAGCAACACTTAGAACAAGTGAATTTATCGTTTCAATTATTGGAGAAATTAGATGGGGAATAATAACTTTCTTAGCTCTTGTACTTGCTCAATATTTAGACTTTTTTAAATTAAATGGAAAATTACCTGAAATAATTATTTCAGCTATTTATACTTTGACTGTTTTATTATTGTCATTATTTATTGTATTTATAATTCTTGAATTCAACTAGCAAGTGCAACTTTGAAAGCGTAAGAGAGGTAAGCTGC
>CAZBCD010000158.1:0-5587 GCA_964490205.1 uncultured Pelolinea sp.
GAGATGAACTCCGGCCCATTATCCACTCTGACTTGATTAGGATACCCACGCTCTGATGCGATCATGTCCAGCACCCGCGTAACTCCAGTCGCTTATGCTATACTTTTATCGAGAATTTCTGCTTGAATATCTAATCCGAGAAAACACAGAACCCGAAACGGAATTGTTAAATTCCCTAACGCGTAAGCTTTTATGCGTTAACAGCAGAGGTAATATTGGCTAAGAAAGTTTTTGTCACCGGTTGTTACGATCTATTCCATAGTGGGCATGTGGAGTTTTTCCGCGAGGCTGCACAGTATGGGGATTTATATGTTGCGATTGGATCAGATAACACGATTTATGGTTTAAAGGGACGCACGACTGTCAATAGCGAGCAGGAACGGCTTTTTATGGTGAAAGCAGTCTCATGGGTGCGGGACGCATTCATTTCACAGGGCTCAGGAATTTTAGATTTCGAATCTGAACTTCGAGAAATGCGCCCAGACTATTTATTGGTTAATTCAGATGGGAATATTCCAGAAAAGCGAAAATTATGTCAGGAGTTGGGGATTGAGTATGTTATTTTGGATCGCAAACCTCATGAAGGCCTGGAGGCTCGTTCTACAACAGCACTACGTGAACGCAATTACTTGCCTTATCGTATCGAATTGGCTGGCGGTTGGCTTGACCAGCCTTATGTTTCGAGACATTATCCTGGTCCGGTCGTGACGCTTTCAATTGAGCCAACCTTGGAATTCAACGAACGCAGCGGCATGGCAGGCAGCACTCGAAATCATATGCGTGAACTATGGGGGGCAAAGATCCCGCCTGGCAATTATGAGAAGCTAGCCAAGATTTTATTCTGTTATGACAACCCGCCTGGAACAAAGATCATTTCCGGCTCGCAGGATTCGATCGGGTTGGTGTTCCCCGGGTTAGCTTATGCCTACTTCGATGGCGAATACTGGCCAAAATGGATCGAACATCGCCTTGATGAATCGCTTCTGTCTTTTGTGGAAAATGCGCTTTATCTTGTTCCGCTTGGCCCGCGCTATGCGGATTTTGATGTAATGGCAGACACATTCTTTGACCGTGAGCATGCCAAAGCCCTGGCAGATGCTACTGACGAAAACTGGGATGCCATTTTATACCAGGATATTGTTAAATTCGGAAGTTCACTGCGTGCTATGTTTGACGCGCAGGTTGCCATGTTCCCATCTATGATGAACGATCGCGTAGCCGAAGTAATTGATAAATATCGGGATAGCACACTGGGATGGAAACTTACCGGAGCGGGTGGGGGTGGATATTTAATTCTCGCATCAGATAAACCCATCCCTCATGCAGTACGAATAATAGCGCGTCGCGAAAGCGAATAAAACCACTATCTCAACTTACTTAAAATTTCATGTTTGCTTTGGTGATCACAGAAGGCCTTATAACTATCCGTAGGTTTTTACTACAAGCTTGCCACAGGCAAAATTACAGGCCGGTGCGTCATCTCATTTGTTAACTGCTATTGTGAGGCATGAAGCAGCGTGGTAGTTTCACCCTATATTTCCCAGCATGATACTGCTTTGGTTCAGTACTTCTTATTGCTTTTTTCCCATGCTATACTGATTAGAATTTCTCATTTGGTATGTTGAATTAACTTTTTATCTAAAGAATGGAGATTTAATGAACTCAAATTTGGTTATAGAGAATGCCACTATCGTGACCATGAATGCGAAGCGCGAGGTACTGCGAAATGCCAGCATAGCTATCTCAAAAGATCGCATCAAAGAATTAGGGACTGGGGATGAAATCCGATCACATTTCCCGGAGGCAAAAACCATAGATGGGAGCGGGAAAGTAGTATTGCCAGGATTAATCAACTGCCACACACATATCAGCATGAGCCTGCAAAAAGGGATTACGCAAGCGGTTCCCGAAGGCTTATACAGGGTCATGTGGCCGGTTGAAAAAGCGCTTACTCCCGAGGACATTTACACTGGCGCATTAATTGGGGGCGCAGAAGCGCTTTTGGGCGGAACTACCTGTATCATTGACCATTATTTTGAGATGGAAGAGATCGCAAAAGCAACCATCAAATTGGGATTAAGGGGTTTTCTCGGCCACACGATAATGAGCCGGCTCGGGCCGATCACTGGTGAAAGGGAATATCAAGAAGGTATTGATTTTGTCAGCAGGTGGAAAAACCGCCATCCATTGGTAAACCCGATGCTCGCACCCCACGCAAGCGACACTGTATCTGTTAGGTGGTTAAAAGAGCTGCGGGAAATTGCGACGAAGCAAGGCGTTGGCATCCATATGCATCTGGCACAAAGCACACGTGAGCAGGCATATATCAAGGAACAACATGGAATGGGCTGCGTGGAGTTCCTGGATGATCTGGGATTTTTAGGTCCTGATGTACTCGTGGCCCATTGTATTTATATTGATGAACCGGAATTGGACATACTGGCAGCGTCAGGTGCTTCCCCAATTTACTGCCCGATGGGGCACTCGCTTTCCGGACGGCCGATGCGTGCATGGGAATTAATGCAGCGAGGGGCGGGCGTGTTGATCGGCACAGATTGTGTTACTAATAACAATGTAATGGATCTGGTGGGTGAGCTACGTATTGCGGGAGCAGCACAACGTCAAATGACCGGGGATAGAACCGCAATGCCCAGCATAAAAATACTTGAAGCGGTTACGGTTGATGCCGCAGAAGCGATCGGGATGAGCGGCCAATTAGGCGCGTTGATGCCCGGTTACATGGCTGATCTGGTCGTACTCGACATGGCCGGGTTACACGCTGCCCCAAATTATTCAGTCATTGACAATATCATCTATACATGCACAGGGCGTGATGTTGAGACTGTGCTCGTAAATGGGCAAGTGGTCGTGAAGGACAGCAGACTTTGCACTGCGGATGAGGATGAATTGGTTGAGATAGCAGAGAATAAAGGACGCGCGCTTATCCGCCGGGCAGTGGATAATGACCCCGAATTATCCTGGTTGTGGCAGTAAGCCAGGCTTCCAACTTTGTTGAAAATTTTCATGCACGAAAAATATTGCATGATCTATCCGTGGATAACTGCTGTAAAATTGCCAAATCATATATCCATAGCGATCTAATCTTGATATGGCAGAAATATACCAGGTGACCAGTGTTATCACGAATGCAAACTGGTGCGTCATTTTCCATTTAGAGTGACAAAATGTGACAAATTGTGACAGTTTGACAATTTCCCGCTTGATTCGCTGCTCAGGAACGAATATCCATCAATGGGAAAGACACTTAAAAAGGATGAAAAACTTATCTCTGTTGATTGATATCATAGCGTGAGGAGAGGGGTGGATGCGAAGAAGGACAGGTTAAGCAGTAAAATTTACTCACACTATGAGAGAAAAAAAAATGGATACCTTATTACAAAAAATTTATGGTATGAGCAGTGATGAAATCGAAATGGGGAAAAAACATACTATGGTTGGAGGGGGTACACCTGGCCCCCTTTTAGTAAAGGGAGAGGGAGTCCGTGTTGAGGATATTGATGGCAACCAGTATATCGATTGTACCTCTCAATCCTGGGCGATGTATCTTGGTTTTGCAAACCAGGAGGTCAGTGATACGCTTTATGAACACATGAAAAAATTTACTCATGTGCACCAGGGATTTGATACCCCTCCTCGTCTGTATCTTAGCAATAAATTAATTGAATTAGCACCCAATGGGTTTGATAAAGTTTCGTATACAGTTGGCGGTGGCCCTGCTGTGGAAGCAGCTATGAAAATTGGGTTGAGAAATAATCCTGGTTCTAAATCAATGATCTGCTTATGGGATTCCTACCACGGATCACTGCTGTCCGCTTCAAGCATGTCTTGGATTGGCACCCGTACTAACGGTGGTTTTACCGGCCAGCAGAATTTCATAACAAAACTTTCTCCTGAAGTACGTGTTCCCAATCCTTACTGCTACCGATGCTTTTTCAAACAGCAGCCTGATAAATGCGGGCTGGAATGTGCTGAATTTCTGCGCGAGACTATCAAAAGGGGCATCAATGGCCCGCCTGCCGGATTCATACTTGAACCCATTCAAGCCAGCGGTGGCCAGATTCCTGCGCCTAAACGCTATCTTCAGCGCGTTCGCGAGATTTGTGATGAATTCTCTATACCCTTGATCTTTGATGAAATTCAAACCTACTGCAGGATTGGTGAATGGTTTGCGGCTACTTATTATGATGTCAAACCGGATATCATTGTTTTAGGGAAAGGTTTAGGAGCTGGACTGCCGATTGCTGCTATTCTCGTGAATGAGAAATTAGAGGGCTTCGGCCCCAAAGCAGAAGAACTGCATACATTTGCTAATAACTCTCTTTCTCAGGTCGCAGCTGCCAAACAGATTGAGATAATTGAACGTGACAGCATTTTGGAGAATGTCAGGAATATGGGTAAATACCTGGTGGAAGGAATCAAAAAAATCCAAAAACAGTATCAGCAGATCGGCGATATACGAGGTATTGGTCTGCATATTGGTGTGGAGTATGTCAAAGATACAGGTTCAAAAGAACCGGATGTCGACTTAGCGGTTATTCTTAGAAAAGAAGGTCTCAAGAATGGCGCGATTTTTGGCTTGGGCGGCGCTAACCGAAATGTGCTTAAACTGAAACCACCTCTTATTATCAATCGCGATGAAGCTGATCAGGTGCTGGCAATACTCGAAAAATCAATGGGTGCGGTTATCAAACAGTAAGGATGGACGAATGGTTGAATTAGATCTAAAAGGACGAAAAGCGTTTGTTACCGGCGGCTCACGTGGGATTGGTGCAGGTATCTGCCGTGTCATTGCGGATTGTGGGGGGAGTGTGGTATTGACCTTCCAGTCTAATCGGAAAGCGGCTGATGAGTTAGTGGTATCTTTGAGCGAAAAACACGTTAGGGCGAAAGCGATTCGGGCATCTGCAGAAAATGAAGATGAAATGGGCTTGTCGGTTTCCGAAGCTGCTGCCTTCCTGGATGGAATTGATATTTTGGTCGCCAATGTTGGGAAGAATTGGGTAGCAGATGTTTCTAAATTATCCATCGCGGATTGGCGCCGGGGAGTCGAGCTGAATCTCACCACTGCTTATATTGCTGTTAAACTGGCGCTGCCTTTCCTCAAGCGAGCACCCCGCGCTGACATTCTGCTGATTGGTTCATCGAGTGTATACGACGGTGGCGGAGGTTCGCCTTTCTATGCGGCTTCAAAAGCGGGAATGGTAGGTTTAATGCGCAGCTTGATGCGTGAGCTGCCGCAGCACAAAATCCGCGTGAATACAATCCATCCTTGTGTGGTTGACACGGATTTGCTTCGATCCCGTTATGATACACCTGAAAAGATAAAAAAACTTGAAGACCAGGTGCCTTTAGGCAGGTTATCTGTACCTGAAGATATTGGTAATCTGGTTGCTTTTTTATGCTCTGATTCAGGCGGATTCATCACCGGCCAGTCCATACTGGTAGATGGCGGGCGAACATTCTGGAAAAAATGAGAAGATTATTGGTATAAAGAAAAATTATGACATATGCGATTCTTGAATTCAACTAGTAAGTGCAACTTTGCAAGTGTTAGAGAGGTAAGCTG
>CAZBCD010000159.1:0-5584 GCA_964490205.1 uncultured Pelolinea sp.
ACCTGATGAAGTCATTAATAATCTTGTTGCACTAAAAGTTTGAAACCACATATATTAAACTTTATAAAAATTGCAAACTCCTCTCGTAAACGTTATTTATCTGTTAAAGAACGGATATGATTAAACATAATGTTTTTAATTTCCGATTTAGTTTTTGCTAAACGCATTATTTTCAGAGCGTTATCATCTTCTAAAATAAAGATCACTTTGCGAAGGATACGTACTACGAGTTTTGGGTCATGAATTGCTAACATTAAAATAATATCTACTTTAACCTCAGTATCCGGCATTCCCATCCCATTGAAAATAATTGGGTGTTCAAGTGTTGCGATCGCTACAGCGGGTTTTAGAACATGCTCGGTATCTGTATGTGGGATGGCGACACCGGTTACCCGGGCTTGCAAACCGGTTGGATATTCAATTTCTCGATCCAGTACAGCTTGGGTATATGTATCCTTTACAAATCCTTTTTCATACAGCAAGCGTCCTAATTTACGGATTATTTCTTCCCGTGAAACGACCTTTTCTTTGACCAGGATTAAGTTTTCTTCAATTGAAAGCTCTTCCTGTTCTATTTTTTCATTGTTGAAGTTTACATTTCCCATTTATTATTTATCACCTTTTTCATTTCATTAATATTTTTCTCAATCATTCCCTCAAAAAATACACCACGGCCTGAAACAACGATATCCACGCCGACGGCAGCTGCGTCAGAGATATTTTCGGCAGTAAATCCCCCATCTACCTCCCAAAGCACCTTCCCAATTCCTTTTTGCTTTTTCCTCCTATCTACTTTTCTCAGAATAGAGGGAAGATAGGCGTAATTCGTGCTTTCTGGTTCTGTTGTGAGGATCAAAACGAATGAAAGGAAAGGAAGATAGTGCTGAAGGGTAGGGACAGGTGTTTTTGGGTTAAATGCTAAACCAGCTTGCATACCTGATTCGTGGATTATACCTAGCGTGCGACGGGGGTATGGGCAAGCTTCGAAATGGACTGAAACCATATTAACACCCATTTCAGCAAGAATGGGTATCAACCATTCTGGTTCCCTGGTCATGAGATGCACATCGAAAGGGAGATTGGTTAGCGGGCGCAGTTCTTTGATTACCTTTATGCCGCTCGTCATCTCCGGCACAAAACAGCCATCTTCGATATCAAAATGAATGATATCCGCACCTGCGTTTTCCAGTGTCCTAATTGTGTCAGCGAGATGTATCAGGGGACCGGATGCAATGGATGGGGCAATTTTTACCATGTTTTTTGTATGCCAGATATTATCATTGATTAATGCCCTCGGCGAAGGTTAACTGAATGGTCAAATTTACTGACGATTGTGTTAAGAGCTTTTATCCCCGCTTCGATATCATGAATATCCGCAGTCTCGATTGGTGAGTGAGAGTAGCGCATAGGAATAGCAAAATGTGCCATTGCAGTCCCCCGAGAACCTGCCATTACCGTAAAGGCATCATCTGTGATAACACCAATAACGATGTCGCGCTGCCATGGTATTCCCATTTCGTCAAGAGTTTTTTCTATGAACGTTCGCAACTGTGGGCTGGGGATAATCCCAGCGAGAGTTCCCCGCCCGTGAAAATTCATTTGGGTGACTGCGGGACCTTTTCCAAGGGCAAGGTTATATTTATAGTTGAGGTCGGGAGTATCACAGGCGATCGTAATGTCCAGACAAATGGAGGCGTCTGGTTCGAGACGATAGAAAGCAGGCATCGCGTCGCGAATGTTAAACTCTTCCTGTACAGATGAAACGATATACACGTTACCTGCAGGAGGATTCTCTTTTAAATGTTCAGCCAGCGCGATCAGCATCAGACACCCAATCCGATTGTCAAGGGTTTTGCTTGTGATGAGATTGTCTGTTAAATGCTGGAATGTATGTTTGTAGGTTGCGGCGCTTCCGATATTTATTCCTCGGTTAATGACATTCTTGTAAGAGGATGCTCCGATATCAATATACATTGATTCATGTGAAGGCACTGTTCGTTTGGCTTCTGCTGGTGTAAGGTGATGGGCATAGGTTCCCACAAAACCTCTCTCAGCATTTTTACCGTCGATTGTATGCACATCAAACCATTGGCCCATGAGGGTTTTTTCAGGAACACCGCCAATACGGTTAAAGCGGAGAAAGCCATTTTTCTCTATCTTGCTGATCATTAGGCCTAATTCATCCATATGGGCGAAAACCAATAGGCTCGGTTCATTTTCATCACGCCCTTTGAATGTGGCTGTCACATTGCCTATGTTATCTACCTCGATTACATCTGCGAATGGTTCCAGCCGCTTAACCATTTCTCTGATCATGTTGTCTTCAAGACCGGATAGAGCTGCAATTGATGTCAGATGTTCAAGTTCTTTTGAAATACTTTTCATTATTACTCCTTATAAAATTTATCCTACGTGCAATCTTCCTCCATCTGCGACGATGATCTCTCCACTGATATAGCTTGATAATTCTGAACAAAGAAATAAAATCACATTTGCCACATCTTCCGGATAACCAATTCGCTTGATTGGCATTTGTGGAAGGTAATGTGCGATCATCTCTTCTTCGCTTGAATAGCGTGTCATGATCATATCACTCATGATCACAGAGGGCATAACCGCATTCACTAATATTCCCAAAGGAGCATAGGTCTTAGCTAGATATCGGGTTAAAGAATATGCCCCAGCTTTGGTCGCGACATATTGTGGGATGCCGGTTCCACCTGAAAAGACACAGGTAGACGTGATATTGATAATTCGCCCCCTGCCTTGTTTTGCCATTGGTTCTTTAGAAGCTTCTGAACAGTTATGAAGTCCTTTGACATGGATAGCATAACTTTTATCCCAATCAGCAACAACACCTGCGTTGTTGACCAGGATATCAACGCGGGAGAATTGGTCTAGAACTTCGTTAACCATATCAATGGTATTTTCTTCAATAGAAATATCTTTCTGAATGTAATAGGGTTTGTTCCCGAATTGGGAGATCTCGTCGATAACCGGTGTAATCTTCTCGGTTGAAACAATATCATCAATTACTACCTGGGCGCCGGCTTGAGTTAGCAGTTTTGCGGTTGCTTTCCCAATTCCCTTAGCAGCGCCTGTGATAATCGCTACTTGATTATTCAGATCAATTGTATATGCCATAGGGTTCCTTTAATCAAATTTCACCACGCATTTTAGACTTTCTCTGCGGCTCGCTGTCTGCAGGATCGCGTCAGAGAGATTCTCAAGTGGAAAGTTGTGGCTGATCAGTTTTTTTGCAGACACATCACCTTTTGCAATCAGATCTAATGCCATCCTTGTATCGAGATGGTCTGCTGAATAAGAGGATGTAATGGTGATCTCATTAAAAAATATATGGGAGGGATGAAGTTTGATAAATTCATCCGGATGTGGAGTGGCAAAGAAAAGGACTGTTCCACCCTTATTTGCTAAGCGTAGACCAAGATTCATTGCGCTGATATCCTTAGCAGCGATGATCACTTTATCAGCGCCGTTTGATTTAAGTAAATCCTGCAATCGTGCGGCTTCCTCATTAGGATCTTTATGAGGAATTAGCACTGTGGGCGCACCAAAATCTTTAGCTTTCTCTATGCGCCAGTCAAGTATTTCGTATACAACTAATTTGCGGACTCCTAAATAGATCAAACTCTGGATGAACATCAAGCCCATTGTCCCAGTACCGATAAGGACAACTGAATCGCCTGCTTGGATGCCGGCTTTTTTAATACCGTGGACAACACACGCCAGAGGTTCTATAAGTGTGCCCTCTTCAAAGCTAACATGATCAGGGAGAAGATGGGTGTCCCTTTCTGCGTGTAACGCAGAAGTAATAAAATATTCAGAAAAACCACCGGGATGGATGTGTGTTTTCCGAAAGGTAGAGCACATCGTAAAATTACCTCGGCGGCAGTGTTTGCATGTCAAACAGGGAACATGGTGGTGCACGGCTACACGGTCCCCGCGTTTAAACTGGGTAACTTTGGAACCAACTTCTTCAATAATACCGGAAGGCTCATGGCCAAGCGTTAAGGGTGCACGTGGAGATAAGTACCATTCCATTGTGTCCGCAACGCAAACTCCACAAGCCTTGGTTTTTACTAAAAACTCCCCTTTTTTTGGTTTGGGAATCGGACGATCCTCAACTCGAACATCTTGATTATTATAATAAACCGCAACTTTCATTGAACACCTGATTTCATACAACTGCCGCCGTGTTATTTTATCAATACGGCGGCAGTGCCAAGAAGAAAAATTGATTTAGGTTGTTCTTATCCTAAATCTGTTTTCAATATTTACTAGCCAAATAATTTACCGACTTGGAAGAGCAAAGCGGAAATCCAGTTACCGGCTGACATGCCAGTGATATCTACCACGCCTTCAGGTACTGCGTAACCAATTGACACAGCCATTTCAGTTAATGAAGAACCGAAGGATGTGCAGGCGTAAAGCACCACAGCGAAGATCACCGCTCCAGAAACGATTGAGCGGAACAAATTGCCTTTTGACATGAATGGAACCATTGAGACGAAGTAGAAAGTTGCTGCGAGGTCGCCAAATGGCAGTACCCGGTTTCCCGGCAGGATCAATGCTAAGCCGAGAACGATGGGGATCATGATAATGCCGGCAGCCACTGTGATCGGGTGACCGATCAGAACCGCGGAATCGAGGCCGATATAGAATTCACGACCAGAAAAATTCTTTTCCATGAAGGTTTTTGCAGATTCGGCAATAGGGGTGAGGGCTTCCATGAAGAAACCGATGATCTTTGGAATCAAGATCATGGCGGTACCGATTGTAACGCCGAGAGTGAATAACGCTACCGGATCTTTCCAAAGGCCACCGAATAAGCCGACGCCAACTCCTAAGAGGACTCCGAGGAACAGTGGTTCGCCGAAGATACCCCATTTTTCGCGAATGTTGGCTTCGTCCCAATGAATATCCTTTACGAAGGGAATACGATCAAGAACCCAGTTCACAGCTGCGATAATCGGAACACTCGAGACTGCCCAACCATGCGGAATGCTGATACCGGGCAGGTTGTAGAATTCTTGAACATCCTTTGCGGTGAGGTCGGCGATATATAACTCATACACTGTATGAAGGGCAGCAGCGACCATTGCCCATACCATGCTGCCACCGGATGCAATGTACGCAACGGAAGCGGTAAATGCCTGGTTCCAGAAATTCCAAATGTCAACGTTAAGAGTTTTAGTCAGCTTGAGCGCTAACATGACGATGTTGGTCAAAAGGCACACAAAAATGACTAATGAACCAGCTTTGGTACCCCAAGCAATGGCGCCAGCAACTCCCCATCCAACATCAAAGATATCGAGGTTAGACCCGGTGTTTTCAACCATTACATTAACGACCGGGACCATTTGGCCAATCAATAAACCAATAACCAGGTTCAAGGCGATAAAACCTGCACCTAAAGTAATACCTGCGCGAAGGGCAGTGCGAAGTTTTTGTCCAAAGACCAAACCCAAAATAGTAATGATGATTGGTAGCAATAGTGATACTCCCAATCCTGTAAAGAAATTGCTAATATTACCCTTGATTAAAAATACAAGTTGAACATTTT
>CAZBCD010000160.1:0-5544 GCA_964490205.1 uncultured Pelolinea sp.
TTGAGGAGATTTCACACATTTACGGGTGGTGCTAATTTTGGGGTTCAGCACCAGATGGCTGGTTTATTTCTTAGAAATTGGTTCAATCACCCAATTCTCTATTTGGGCAATTGATTGCCGAATATATTACTATTACTTAAATGGCGGCCTGAAAGCTCTTCCTTCCCTAATGCGATTTCTTAAAACAATGTAAGCAATCAGTGTAGCATATACTAATACTTGGAGGAACTATGAAAATCCTGGTATTTGGAGCCGGGCCTTTGGGCAGTTTGCTTGCCGCGCGGTTGTTTCAGGGCGGCCACGAAGCTTCTTTGCTGTCGCGTGGGAACCGACTGAAGGATTTAAAGAAGCACGGCGTGGCGCTGCGTCGCTGGCCGACTGAGGAGTTGGAGTCCGTCAGGGTTCCGATCGTAGAGCTATTCTCATCGGAAGACGATTATGATCTCGTGCTGGTGGTGATGCGTAAGAACAGTGCATTAAAGATCCTGCCGCTGCTCTCCAGGAACAAAAAAGTGCCAACATTCCTGTTTCTGATGAATAACGCGGCCGGTCCGGGTGCTTTCATTGATGCCCTGGGAAAAGATCGTGCGATAATGGGATTTCCAGGTGCGGCGGGATACCGTGATGGGCATACTATTGTGCACCTCAACGGTACACCAGGCCGACCGGTGGGGATCGTTATGGGAGAAATAGGTGGAGGAATCTCCCCTCGACTGGAAAAGATGGCGCAGGAATTAGAAAAAGGATTATATATAGAAGTAGCGATTGAGCCATATATGGATGCCTGGTCAAGGTATCATGTTGCGCTGCTTTTTCCTTCGCTCGTACCTGCCCTTTACTTATGCGGTAACGACAACCTGCGCATGTCGCGGACGCGTGATGCGCTTGTCCTGGCATGGCGCGGGATCAAAGAGGGTTTCGGTGTCTTGAAAAGATTAGGGTATCCCATCCGACCGATATATTTGAAACGTTTTTTACTCATGCCTGAGCCGCTTGCAGTTTCTTTTTTGAGAAAGATGATTAAAAATCCACGTATGGAAGTAGCCATGGTCCGGCATGCAGAAGTTATTCGCGATGAAATCCAGCAGTTAAATACGGAATTCCTAGATTTGGTTGAGCAGTCGGGGATGTTCACCCCCAACATCCGCTTCCTTATTGATCAATATAATAAACAAGCACCGCCGCTGCCGGATGGGTCGCGATCTATTCATCTGCGCTGGTCAGAGATTCTGATTCCGCTGTTGGTAATCTGCTTGATTGTGCTGATTCTGTTGTACGTGTTGTAGCTGCGAACGGGACCGGAAAAAATACATTTCGTTCATTTATCAAGGAAAGTTTCCGCGAATGCGGTGAATGCCTGAACATCCCCAAAGTTGCTGATCAATCCGAGCGAAATACGGACCGCGCCGGTTGCCTTGGGGTCAATGCACTGCTGGAAATCTAAATCCGTTAAGCGATCAGAATAATGCGGGCGCGAGAAACAGGATGCCAATTCATCCGTGGAAATATCCAAAGCAATTTCCCCGGCACCCGGATTGCAGAAAAATCCCATCCGAATGGAAATTTTTCTCTTATTGGCTTCTTTTTCCAGATGGTGTTTCTGGATCAATTTACCTTCGCTATCGAAAAAATTCACGGTGATCGTTCCGCCGCGGGCCTCCGTGGTTAATGGCCCGTAAATTTTAATCAGCGGAGCACCATTTTGATGCTTTAATTCACTCATTATCTCCAACAGCCAACCCGTCAGGCTGACCACGCGGGTGTGGATCATATCAACGCCGATAGACTTTAGGTGCCGCAGGCCGATCTCTACAGCAGGAATGTTTAAATAATCCACAGTTCCATCTTCAAAACAGGCTGGAGCATCCGCCGGATAGTATTTCTTCCCACGTACTGAAGCAACTGTCGTTGTTCCGCCTGCAAACCATGAACGGTGCAATTTACTGATCGCGTTCTTTCGTGCCAGCAGGGCGCCGATGCCGGTCGGATAACCGAACATCTTGTAAAATGACAGCGGAACATAATCCGGCTTCCATTTGCTGAGATCTAACCGGTTGGTTGATGTGAATGCGGCTGCATCCAGCAGCACTTCCCATCCCAGCGCCTGAGCTTTTTCAATCCATGTCAGTGGATGCTGGACGCCTGAGAAATTTGATTGAGCAGGATAAGCAAACAGGTTAAAGCATCCGCGGTCTGATGAGCTTAATTCTTTAAATAGGGCGGGTTCATCCACGCGCAGGTCTGGAAGCACCACTGGAATATATTGGACGCTGGCTCCCTTGGCGTTGGCATATTCACGGATGCCGTTTACTGAATTGTGGTTGTCGAAAATGAGCACATAACGGCAGCCATCACCAAAGGGGTAGGATTCCCCCACTATCTTCAAGGCACCGCTGGCATTCTGGGTGAATATGCATATATATTCTTCCTGTGAAGCATTGAAATAATCCAACACATAATTACGCGCGCTTTCTACCAACTCAGTTGCGTGGAGAGAGGTGAGATTGTGAGAGTGCGGATTTCCAAAAATATTCTTACTGAGCAATTCTTGATGAGCTTTTAACTGTGAGCCGGCATATAAACCGCCGCCTGTATAGTCGAGATAAATATGACCCTCTGAATCTAATGTTTGGTAATCTTTCTTCCTGAGAAGATCGAGGGCGGTTGTGTCCTTGAAGGCAGGATATTTTTCTAAAAATTGGGAGAAAGTATCATTTTCCATTTGATTAATTTCTCTGAAAACTGCTTTTCTTCGTCCGCCACCAAATTCCAGCACCTACAATAATAAGGCTGAGGACGCTGGCGGCACCAAGCTCGATTCCATAGGATGAACTAATAAACCATTTTGGCCCCGTCACACTGGTAATGAACCCAAAGAGGTTTTCCTCACCGTGATCACCAGCCAGGTTCAGGATGTTACTCGGCCAGATGTTCCAGGCGAAATTCAGCCCAGTCGCCAGCCATAAATTACCTGTACGCAGGTATGCCAAGCCAAACATCAAACCCGGCAACGCCAGCAGAGGGATGAACTGAAGCCGATTGGTAGCATTTAAACCTATGTCAATAATCCTGTACCCACCAAAGATGATGGATGAAATGAACAATGCGCCCCATTCATCCCACGCTTCAATTACCCCCCGCATCAGCAGTCCGTGGAACAGGACCTCTTCTCCAACTGAAACGACCAGGTTGAACAATAATGCCAACCAGATCGCTCGCAGCCAGGCATCGGATGCGGCACCATCTAACGCTAAACCGGCAACGCTGATCCACCCGAAAGCAAGTTCGATAAGGAATAGAATCAGCATTGCGGCAGAAGAAATCCCAATCCCAGCTAAAAGGTCTTTCAGCCAATTTTTCGTGCGCGGGTATAAGCTTTCCACACCGGGTTTATTCAACACCGCGCGGATAACTGGCACGGTTATTAGAATGATCGCGGCAATCATGCCTGCCTGTGAGATGGTGCTGCCGACGAACACGCGCACATTATCGTTTGCATTAATCAGTTCCATCAGGTAATTGGTACCCAAATCCAAAGCGGCAACTGCAAGCTGGACCGCTGCGAATGCTAGGGCAAATACCCCGACAACCTTCCACAACCGCAGCTCTTCGGTGGAATTTTTAGATTGTTCTTTTTGGGCCATGGTCGCTTCTCCAAATTAAATGATGTCTTTTATAAGAATAACTATATTGTAGTCTACTAATTTTTAAGGAGAAAGTAGGTGTGGTAGGTGTCTGGGATTCTAATTCGGCAATTGGACAAGCGCATAAGTTGATTTTATCTTAATATTAGCATATGCTAATATTAAGGTAGAGTGGGCAAAATACCGGAGGAAAAATTGAAAAACAGCAATTTGTCTGTGAGGGAAAAAAAACTAATAAGAAGTTGGATGTATCAGAGTGCGCTTTTCCTGGTCGTCTATTTATTTGTCTTCTTCATCACCGCGGGTGATTGGAAGTGGGGGTGGGGATGGGTATTTTATATCATTTTGATGGTGTTCCTAACCGCGCATCCGCTGTTGTTGATTCCCATCAATCCCCAATTACTGGCAGAACGCGCGCGGGGTACACAAACCACGGATACCAAGCACTGGGACCGTATCCTGACGATGATCGGGGGTGGTATCCTGCCGTTTGGAAGCCAGCTGCTTGGAGCTCTTGACCACCGCTTTGTCTGGACCATGCCGCTGCCAGTAAGCTTACATATACTTGCCACAGCCGTTACAACCATAGGATTTGCTCTTTTTCTTTGGGCAATGGTATCAAATGCATTTTTTACGGAAGGCGTCCGCATCCAAACCGATCGCGGCCATACAATGTGTGAGTCCGGACCATATCGTTACGTGCGCCATCCCGGCTACGCGGGATCAATTCTATCTATCATCTGTATACCATTGATACTCGGGTCGCTGTGGGCGTTGATCCTCGCTGTGGTTGGCGCCGCCGCTTTTGTTGTGCGCACTGCGCTTGAGGACCGCACTCTTCAACTTGAACTGAAAGGGTATGCAGCGTATGCGGCGCGAGTCAGATATAGATTGGTACCGGGTTTGTTTTAGAAAAGGAGGAGTTATGCAGTTCGTTCCAGATTTGCAGCTTGGATGGCTGAATGGTTGGGTACCTCTTGCCTTTTTTTATGTGTTGTTTGGGATGTTCTTGCTGAGCTGTCCAAAATCGATTGTTAAAAAACTGTACAGCGTGAAAGGATGGTCAAAACGCGAATATATCCTTTCAGCGATCGGAAAACCGTATTCTTTGGTGTGTTTTGCCCTCGTAATTATGTCGCCGCTGAAAATTGGATCGGTTGTTTTCCGGGTTGGGATGATACTTTGCGCGCTTGGTTGTATTATCCTGTTCATCGCCCTGTTTGAGTATCGGGCAACGCCCGCAGACCAGCCAGTTCGTACGGGTATTTATCAATATTCGCGCAATCCGCAGTGGGTTGGTTTGGCATTGATGTTCTTCGGTGCTGCTGTCGCATGTGGGAATGGGCTGGCTGTACTGCTATTTTTTGGCGGTGTGGGTTTTTACCACTTCCGCATTCTTGGCGAAGAAAAAGCCTGCCAGGCGGCGTACGGCAAATCATACCGGGATTACCTTAATACTGTCCGCCGATATTTCTGAAATTATTTATTCTCAAGCGCTTCAAGCACCTGGTCGAAGATCTTTTCCCCGTCCACCATGCCGTAGGCGATTGTGTCAATGTCAGTCACGATCACGCCGTATGGTTCAGCCTGCTTTATGATCCCGCGCTTTTTAAAACGCACCTGAGGAGCGATAAGGATCACATCCATGGTGTCTTTTTCATAGTCCCACAACGACATAGTAGTAGCATCAACAGCTTTTAATTCCATCTGCCGGCCAGAAGCGGCCGCGGCCTGGCGGATCTTTTCTTCCAGTAAGCTGGAGGACATTCCCGCCGCGCAAACGAGGACAACTTTTATCTGTTTTTCAGGCATGTGTTTTATCCTTTCAATAATGTAGAAGTATTGTAACTTGGATTCAAGTATCAAGTGCAACAGTGATTATTTAAGAATACCACAGGCG
>CAZBCD010000161.1:0-5508 GCA_964490205.1 uncultured Pelolinea sp.
ATCACTCTGGAAGGTAAAAATGTTGGAAAAATATATCAGACGTGGAATTTCGGTAATCGTCTATTGACCTAGATTTCATATCTTGTATAATGAAATTAATATAACCGCTCTATTTATTAATGGAGGAAATTATGGAAATTTCACGAAAACAAATAATTGCCGGCTGTCTATTGCTGTTTCTGATAGCAACAGCCTGCGGGATTTCTATTAACACAGGCGGTGACGCATCGGAAGCGGAACAGAAACAAGAGGACATGAGCATTGAGGCAGAAGCAGATACTTCGGTTGCCGAACCAGAGCCGGCACCACCACAAGCAGAGGTTGAGACTGAAGAAGAAACCACCTATGTTGAACCGGAACACAAAATGATTCCTAAAAACCTGGGTGGGCAAGGACAGGTAAAGAACGAAATTGACACGTCTCATTTAGCCGATAGGAAATTTGCCCTGGGTGATTCCTACCATCGCGGGAATTTTGAACGACCATTCACAAAGACCGAAATGGTTTATCTGCCTGAAACGGACCTGATTGTGCTCTCTCTTTCAAGAAGCAATGATTTTATCTATTTGGAAATCGAAGTATTCAGCGGGAGCGAAGATAGTGGTTTTCCTTCCTCCACCTATGGAGTTGAGTTTGATACTGATATGGACGGGCGCGGAGATATCCTGCTGTGGGCACAGGGAGTGGACAGCGAAGAATGGACAGTTGAAAATGTATCTGTGTTGAGCGATAGCAACAATGATGTAGGCGGAACGAATCCGGTTATTCCTGATGGCGATAGCGGCGATGGATATGATGAGGTGCTCTTTTCTAAAGATAAAATGGACGACCCGGACATGGCATGGCAGCGTAAGGAAGCTAGTGACAAGATCCACCTTGCTATCAAGACCTCAATTGTGGACGCATCTGTCTTCATGTGGAAAGCCTGGGCAGATAGCGGTGTAGCTGACCCGACCCTGTTTGATTACAACGACTCTTATGCAGAATCCCAAGCTGGCTCACCAACACAAAATCATGAATTCTACCCAGTTGAAAAGCTCAACAGTATGGATAGTACCTGCTGGATAGCCTATAACTTTACACCCACCGGTTATGAACCGGGCGGCTGCGTGATTGTTATACCCGCGCCACCAGCAGATAAACCCAAACCACCAGATGCACCAGATGCACCAGATAGGCCCCCGCCAGAAGACCCCCCCGGACTGCATTAAGGTAGATGACACGTATTGGTTGCTACAATCAATCTAGTGTAAATGTGGTGTAATAAAGCTGGAAATTCGGTATTATATTATTTTGAAGGAGAAAAAATGTATTTCGGAAGTTACGGCTTATACTTTTTGATCAGTATCCCCGCGCTGCTGCTTGGGTTATACGCGCAAACAAAAGTACAGAGCGCTTATAGAAAATATTCGCAAATTCGTATTAGCAATGGTATGACCGGGGCAGAAGTCGCCCGCAAGGTGCTTGATACGAAAAATTTGCAAAACGTGCGCATTGAGCAAGTTCGAGGTACGTTGAGTGATCATTATGATCCCCGCAAAAAAGTTCTGCGTCTCAGCCAATCTGTCTATGGAACACCCAGCATCGCTGCGGCTGGTGTTGCGGCTCACGAAGCAGGCCACGCAATCCAACATAGCGAAAAGTATGGCCCACTGTCCCTACGGTCATTAATGGTTCCATCAGTCCGGTTGGGCAGCTGGTTAGGCCCCATCATTTTTATGGGTGGGTTACTCCTTGCCATGGATAACCTTGCCATAATCGGCTTACTTCTTTTTGCGGGAACATCAATCTTTGCTATTGTGACAATCCCGGTAGAAACAGATGCTTCCAAGCGGGCAAAAAATATTCTCGCTTCATCCGGCATTGTGTATGGAAATGAATTGAACGGTGTAAGCGCAGTGCTTGATGCGGCTGCTCTCACATATGTATCGGGTGCCGTTCAGGCATTATCTACATTACTCTACTATGGGATGTTATTTTTTGGGGGAAGGCGTAAACGGTAATAATTAACTACTTCATACCGGAGAATATTTCTCCGGTTTTTTATTGCTTTATCGCTCTTTTTAGGTCATCAAGCATTGTCAGGGCTTTTGCTGCTCCCTCTGCGGTACATGTAGTGGGGTTATCGACAAGATACGCTGGAATGCCTAATTCACGTGTTAGATATCTATCTACGCCCCTTAGCAGGGTTCCACCACCACAAAGTGCTACCCCGCGGTCCATAATATCCGACACCAATTCAGGCGGCGTCTTCTCTAGTACTCGCTTGACCATCTTTACAATATCCCCCAAGCTGTCCTGCAGTGCCTCAACAATATCCTCAGTTCTAACTGTAACTGAACGAGGTAAACCGCTAACCTGATCCTGCCCTTGAACTTCGAGAGTAAACCCATCTTCTTCTTTAACAGCAGCGCCCACTCGCATCTTGACAATTTCAGCTGTAGCTTTGCTTAGAATTATTCCATAATGCTTGCGAATAAAACTGACAATATCCTCATCCATTTTCTGCCCCCCAGTCCGTTCCAATTCAGATGAGATAATACTATTCATAGTTAAGACTGCCGCCTGGTTTGTACCGCCACCCAGGCAAATGACCATATTTCCAGAAGGCGGGGAAATTGGCAGATCAATGCCGATTGCCGCGGCGAGTGGTTGTTGGATAAGGTATACCTCTCTGCTCCCTGCACCTATCCCCGCTTCGTGTACTGCCCGGCTTTCTACACTCGTGATATTGCAGGGAACGGTAATCATTAATTTAGGCCTGAACATGAGCATAGGACCGCAGATTTTCTGGACTAGGTACCTTAATAGATTCTCGGTGATCTCATATTCGGCAATTACACCATGCTGGATTGGGTTAATGACTTCAATATCTTCAGGAACGCGACCAAACATATCTTTTGCAGTCTGACCCCACTCAATAATCTTCCACTCATCAATCAGAATGGCAACTGTAGTAGGTTCATGAATCATTATCTCTTGACCCTGAGCAAATACAGTGAAATTCGTACCTAGATCTATCCCTAATTCTCGTGTCAGACTTGCCATATAAAAATGATCCTTCTGGATAACAACTTCAAAATTTTAGCATAAAGATAGATTATTTCGATTATTTTGAGAAGTATTTCAATGCCAAGCGCAATTTTTCTTCTAAATCGTCGGGGGCATCCTTTGGAAGTGATTGTATACTAGTCTGAGCTTCTACGACGCTGTACCCTAATCCCACCAATGCTTCAATTAATTCCGAATCAAAATTTCCCATTTGATCGAATTGCATCCCTTCAAGAATAGGTTCCAACTTATCGTGAAGGTATAAAATTATTTTCTGCGCAGTTTTATTCCCGATCCCGGGTACACGGACAAATTGCTGAAAATCTTTTAGATGGACTGCCTGGTAAATATTTTGAACACTATGGAAAGAAAGTACAGATAAAGCTGCTTTTGGTCCCACTCCATTCACTTTAATCAAGCTGCGAAATAGATCCCGTGCTTTGATATCCGTAAATCCATATAGATTAATGTCGTTTTCTCGTAGGATAAGGTCTGTGTATAATTGAGTAATCTCCCCAATATCAATTGAAGATGGCACCGAATTGGGTGTCCACACCTTTAATCCAACTCCACCTGTTTGGAGAATCAAGTACAACTCGCCCTTTCCAACAACTTCTCCTTTAATAATCTCAATCATCTTTTTGTCTCTTTGCGTATATTTCAAATAATACAATAGAAGCAGCACATGCAAGATTCAGCGAATCCACACTTCCCGTCATAGGAATTGTAACTAAACCTTCACACATTTCAACAAGTTCTTTACTCAGTCCTTTCTGTTCGCTTCCCATTAATAAGATCATACCCTGTGGATAATTATATTTTCTATAATTTGTTACCTCTCCACACACTGTTCCAATAAGAGGAACGCCTTCCTTTGATTTCCATTCGCGAAATTCCTTGAGACTCGCCTTTCCAATTGTTAATGAAAATGCAGCCCCGGTGCTCGAGCGTACTGAGGTTGGATGATACACATCCGTAGAATTCCCCAGCAAAATCAATCCCTTCCCGCCCACGCCGTCCAAAGACCGCATGATTGTCCCAAGGTTTCCGGGATCCTGTACATTATCCAGTGCAATAAATAATCCCTGCGGTTGGTGGATTGCTTTTATATTTACCCATTTTTGGAAGCCGACAGCCGCAATCCCCTGTGGTCCTTCTTTTAACGCGAATGTTTTAAAGACATCCCTGGTAACCTCAATGATATCAATTCCTTTTTTCTTTCCATCCTCAATCGCTTTCCACCCAAAATCTGAAATTAGCAAATCGGAACTGAAAAGAATGCTCTCAAGCGGGAACTCTGTCCGCAGCGCTTCTCCAATCAAGCGCAAACCCTCGATGTAAAACTTACCAGACTTTTCACGTTCTTTTCTTTGGCGAAGTTGTCGGATGAATTTTATATATTGATTGCTTTTACTTGAAATAATTTTCACGACATAAGGCCCTATTGTAGTGCGAGCATTTTTCGGCTGTGAATGTGGCAGATGGCGACTGCCAGAGCATCAGCCGCGTCATCGGGTTTAGGAATTTCCTGCAGGTTCAACAGCATTTTTACCATTTGCTGGACTTGATTTTTAGACGCTTTACCGTATCCAACAACTGCTTGTTTTATTTCCACAGGGCTATATTCACTGACTGATAGCCCTGCTTCTGCAAGGGATAATATCGCTACACCACGAGCTTGCCCAACAGACATTGCTGTACGAGTATTGCGCTGAAAAAATAGTTTCTCTACAGCACCCGTTTCAGGTTTATAGAGAGACAATATCTCATTTAATTGAGAAAAGATTTCTCTTAATCGTATTTCCGGTTTATCCGTGGAATCAGTCCTAATCACACCAAAATCAATAACTTGTAAAGACTGGTCCGGTAGTTCTTCAATAATACCGTATCCGGTCAATGCTGTGCCGGGATCAATTCCGATCACAGCCATTTTTTATGCTACCTCAAGCTCCTTTAAAGCATCTTCACTGATATTCAAATTGGAAAAAACTGCCTGGACATCATCCAACCCCTCCAACTCTTCAATGATCCGCATAACCTTTAAAGTTTTTTCTGTATCCAACGATATTTCTTGGTTTGGAAGATATTGAAGATCCGCCTCATCCACATTTATTTCAGCAGATTTTAACTGATCGTTTAAGGTTTTGAATGCTTCGATCGGAGCGAAGATTTCGATCGTTTCGTCATCAGATGTAATATCATCAGCGCCGCCCTCGACTGCCAATTCAAAAATTTTATCAAAATCCTTTCCCGCTGCGTCTATCGCAAAATATGCCACATGCCTAAACTGCCAGGAGACGGATCCCACTTCAGCCATGTTTCCACCGCCATGGGTCAATGCATGCCGAAGTTCGGCTACTGTTCTATTGCGGTTTTCTGTAAGACAATCGATCATGACCGCAACACCATTTGAAGCATACCCTTCATATGTAGTACGTTCAATCTCCCCCCCGCTCT
>CAZBCD010000162.1:0-5492 GCA_964490205.1 uncultured Pelolinea sp.
GAACGGATTTGATCATATACATTACTACTATGCTATCGCATTCTGTAATACGAGAATGCCAAAATACTGAATGTTAATTTAGATTCACAGATTTTAATTACTTGGATAATCCTATTTCCTGTCCATTTGTTGGTTTCGAAGTGTTTATAAAAGAAACAATTAATCTTACCGAAGACGATCGAAAAAACAAGAATTTGAAATCATCCAGAGAATTTATCCCTATCCTTGATAATGTATGAAGTGTTTATAATGTGGGAGCGATCTTTCGGGCCATAGCTGGGTATGGATTGCGTCAAGTATATTTATGTGGAATTACGCCTACACCCAAAAACAAATTTTTTACAAAAACAAGTCTTGGCGCCGAAAATTTTATAAATTGGGGAAAATCTTTAAATTGCGTTGGCGTATGTAAAAAACTAAAAGAAATAGGTTATTAGATAATATCAATTGAATCCACTGCTAAATCAATTTCTCTGATAAATGTTGAGGGAAAAGATTTCAAGTGCCAAAAAATAGCAGTCATTGTTGGCAATGAAATCACGGGAATTGATCCGAAAGTGATAATGCTAAGTGATCTTGTAATTTCCATACCAATAATTGGGGAAAATAAACCACTCAACGTAACAATTGCATTAGGTATCGCTTTATTTCATCTGGTTAATTTGGCCTCAATTTGATGTAATATATTTTTAGAAACCAAATCAATATTTTCCCCATTTTTCATTTCTAATGTATTAGCTTTTTCCCAATGTGAATGAGCAACTTCCATAAGGTCTTTTCTAACAACAACAAAAGCTATCTTAAATCCTTCTGTTCCAAGAATTTTAAAAGATTTATTCCATCCGCAATTTTTTTCAAATTCTAAATATCCAATTTCGTCGATAACAAGCACATCACATGGAATGGATTTGCTCAACACATCATTACCCCAAGGGATAGCATCCGAATTCATTTTCCAAATTCGGAGGGGATTTTCAATATCCCAACCAGGTGAATAGTCAGCCAGCTTTACATTTTCCCCACTCCTAATATCCAAAGCATTTATACCAACTTTTACACCATCATGATAAATTCCCGGCGAAATAATTCCTGCCACAGAATATCTCATAAACTTCAATTTTTCTATCAGATTTATACAAAGAGTTGTTTTTCCTACGTCCCTTTCGCCGATAATTAAATTTATTTTTCTCAATTCAATTTTCATATATCATTCTTCACAATCAGAACTCTCTTTTGATTTACAACAACAAATTCCAAGGGGATATCTAAACACCAAGATAGATTCTCGTTGTTCAAAATATTGTCAGTTGGACCATATAAAATTTCTTGATTTCTCGTGATTAATATCGAATAATCAGCAATTTGGAACGCTTCTAAAGGGTCATGTGTTGTAAAAATGATAGTTTTCCCTATCTGCTTTAAATCTTCTAATATGGAAATTATCTTTTGCTTTGAGTCGATATCCAAATGTGTAATCGGTTCATCAAACAGGATAATGAGCGCCTCTTGTGCTAATGCTCGACCAATACGCACGCGCTGGAGTTCCCCACCACTAATTTGCCCTAATCTTTTTTTTCCTAGATTTTCAATCTCTAATTTCACTTTTACATCTTCGATTATGGAATAATCTTTCTTGGTTGGCTGTGAAAAAGATCCTACAAAAGGTATTCGACCCATTAGCAGAAAATTATTTACTGAGTACTCCTTTGGAATTTCTTCATTCTGTGGTAAATAAGCGATTCTTCCGTTTGCCCTTTCTATAGGAATGTAATTTCCATTTGTACACAAACCAATTTGACCGAATGTTGGTTTTAAATATCCCAGCATAAGCAATAGTAGCGTGGTCTTACCAGATCCATTTTTACCGATTACTGCAGAAATTGTTTTTTCAGGGATCGTTAGCGTTAAATTATTAATCTCGAAATCATCTTTCTGTCCATAAGAATAACCAATGGATCGGAGCAATAATTTATTATGCCTGCATTTCATAAGAATTCTTTCTTTACAAGTAAAAGTATGATAAAACTTACTGCTCCCAAGAAAGCGGTAATTACGCCTAAAGGTATTTCTCCAGGAAGAAGAGACCGTGCAAAATTATCACTTACTAAGACAAATATTCCTCCTAAGATCATTGAAATAGGAAGAGAATGCTTAGTATTATGGCCTGTAATCACTCGTGAGATATTAGGAGTTATTAATCCAACCCACCCAATAATTCCTGATAATGAAATAATTGAGGTAGTAAGTAGAACCGAGATTATTAGAACAAACACTAACTCTAATTCATTTCTTATTCCCATCGAAAACAAAACTTCTTTATCTAAGGAGAACACGTTTAATCGCCAACGATAAAAATATAATATTAATAGGCAAGTGATTATTATCGGCAATATTCGCAGTAGAGATGTCCAATTAGAATTGCTTAGACTACCTAATAGCCAGAAGACAATTGATGGTAATTGATCAAGTGGATCAGCAATATACTTGATAATCCCTAACCCTGCCGAGAAAAATGCTGAAACAGAAATACCAGCGAGAACTAATGATAGTCGCTCTTTCTTCTTTGTGTTATTTGATAAAAATATTGTTAGGGTTATGGAAATTATGCCAAAGATAAAAGCAAGGATCTGAACAATAATATATGAGTTATCAAATGCTAAGATTCCTAAAGCCGCCCCAAACCCCGCTGCTTGATTTACACCTAGCAATCCGGGTTCAGCTAAAGGATTTTTGAAAATGCATTGCATTATCATTCCGGAACTTGCTAATCGGAAACCGACTAATATGCCAAATAAAATACGCGGAATTCGTATCCGTAACATCAAATTTGCGAATAGTTGATTTGAGAATATATTGCTAATTGGATCTAGTATTGGATAGCGCCCTATAAATAGAGAAATGATTAATAAGATAAATAATCCTAATATTAATAATCTTATTAGTCTGTGATTCATGTTATTCCAGATAAATAGAAATAAGTGGAAGTATTTCTTCTTCTATATAATCCTCTTTCATGCCGTAAAAGAACGAATAGAAATATTTTACAGTTTCTAATACATAATCTCGCGATATTTGTTCTGGAAATAATTCAGATGCCATCCAAGTATAGCCAAGAATCCAGCGTGTGTCCGGTTGATCCCAGCTTATAAAATCATATGGAAATGATGCTAAATTAGCTTTATTATCTGATAAGAAATTTTTCCATAACTCATTATTTTTCAAAGCCGATGCTATTTCATTTGATTGACCCCTATAATTAATAATAAAAATGTCGTCTGGATTCCAATTTAAGATTTGCTCAAAATTCACATCTGTCCACCCACCCGACAAGGACGCTGTCGACCATATGGGATTTGATTTTAAATCTTCTATCATTTGAGTCTGAAGCCAGTTGCTAGATGGAACCTGGAAAGAGTATTTTTGATCCACATTTGTTGCTTGAATTAATAGAACATTTTTCACACTAGAAATAGATTCTATTTGGTCATTTATCTCTGAATAAGTCTTTTGATAAATATGAATAAATTCCTCTGCTCGCTTTTCTTCATCTAGCACTTTCCCAATTACTCGAATATCATTAAAGATATTTTCAACATCCTCAAAAGACACATAAATTACAGGAATACCAACTTCCTCAAGCCCGGTTCCGATTTCCTCTTTCATGGATGTTTTTAAGATTACAAGGTCTGGGTTTAATGGAGCAATTTGTTCAACCCCCGCCCCCTTCTCTAAAATTAATTTAGATTGATATTCATCGTCAATTAATTCAAGGAATTTATCTGGTGATTGGGATCTGTTTTCAACCGCCATTAATCTTTCTATTTTTGTTGGGAACAAATAAAAGAAATTAGCTAACATAGGTGTTTGTTTTCCAGCAATAACAATTCGCTCAGGGTAGCTCGAAAATTCTAGTGTTCTTTCAAATGCATCCTTAACAGTGAATTGGGTTGATTTACTTATAGGGGTTGTTATACAACTAACCATCAAGCAGAATATTATTATATAAAATGTATTTTTAATCATATCTCCTCATTGATTGCTTCTCCACACCAATCTAGCCAATTAATAAATCCATCGATTTGAGATGAACGATATTTTCTCACGAACCAATTAAATGAATTTTCGCCATTTCTTTCTTGTAGAATGGATTTATAGCGTTCTTTCCAATTTTCACACTCGGCTTTTTGTTTTAATATTAAAACTTTTCCATCAAATAATCCACCTTCTTTAATAAAATATATTTTCAATAAGAAAAGGATCCTTAGATCTCTTCCGCGTCTAATCGGTGTTCCCATCCAATCTTTAAAGCTTTTTTTTCCTTGTAAAGTTAGAAAATATGTATTTTTTGGAGGTCTGTTTCCATCCTGTTGGGATGTTGCGCGGATGAGTCCTTGAGATTCAAGTTTTTTTAACATTGAATACATTTTGCCAATTTTTACCCGCCACACTCCTCCAATTCCCATCGGACTAGAAATCTCTTTGTAAAGTTCATATCCGTGTTTTGGACCTTTAAAAAGAAACCCGAGAAGCGCTTTTTCTAAATCAGTATTTTCCATATTATTCAAAGTATGAATATTCAGGTATATTATACTATTTAATTAATATGAAAATAATAATTATGATAATATTCAAAAAGTACTTCGCAAGGGTCCGTTATGCCTATCTATGAATATCAATGTGCTGATTGCAATACAATATTTGAAATAATTCGCTCCTTCGTATCCGCAGATTATCCAACTAAATGTGAAAGCTGCCGAAGTATAAATACCAGGCGAATATTGTCACCATTTTTCACTTGTAACTCGGGAAACATGAACAGTAAGAGCGTTTCATCTTGCACAAGTTGTGCAGGAGGAAATTGCTCAACCTGCAATTAGGAAATTTATCTGGAGAAATTGTATGTTTAAGTATAAAAATGTTTTGATATCAGGGGGCTCAAGTGGGATCGGATTGGCATTAGCAAAGCAATTATTTTCTTTAGGATCATCTGTCACGATTATTGCACGCCGAAAAGATATGCTGAATAAAGCAGAAACGGAGATCGAAAAAGAAAGAATTGATTCCAGCCAAACCTTAAAATCAATATCAGCTGATGTATCTAAATATTCTGAGCTGAGATTGGCATTAGAGAAAGAACGTCCAATGGTTGATATTCTTATAAATTCGGCCGGTATTGCCTACCCCGGCAAATTTACTGAATTAGAACCAGAAGTTTTTTACAATGTAATGAATGTAAATTATTATGGAACTGTCAACTTAACAAAACTCATTGTTCCCGAAATGGTGGGAAAACGATCGGGGTATATCGTTAATATCTCTTCTCTTGCAGCTGTGATTGGTATATATGGTTACACTGCATATGCGCCCTCAAAATATGCCGTTCGCGGGTTTTCGCGTTGCTTACGAGCAGAGTTGAAATCAAAGGGTATTGATGTATCTGTTGTTCTTCCGCCTGATACAGATACACCACAATTAACTTTTGAACATACATT
>CAZBCD010000163.1:0-5408 GCA_964490205.1 uncultured Pelolinea sp.
AAAACTCTTTTTCATATCTTTGACGATTATCTCAAAGAACAGGAGGCACTTGATTTTAAGGAAAAAGAGGAGCTGATTGTTGATACACAAATATGGGATTTCCTATTCGATTTCCAGAAAGATGGTGTTAAGGGTGCTATCAATAAGGTTCTGAATTACGGGGGCTGCATCATCGCGGACAGTGTTGGATTGGGAAAAACCTTTGAAGCATTGGCGATAATAAAATATTTTGAACTGCAAAATTACCGTGTCCTGGTATTATGTCCGAAGAAACTAAAAGAGAATTGGACGGTTTTTCAGTCTTTCATAGGAAGCGAATTAAATCCATTCCCTGAAGACCGATTCAACTTCACTGTACTGTCTCATACTGACCTCAGCCGCGAAAGAGGAATGGCGGGTGATATCAATTTAGAAAACTTTACATGGGGCAATTATGACCTGGTTGTGATTGATGAATCACATCACTTCCGTAACAATACCAAAGGCAGACGTGATGAGGAGGGAAACAGAATTCGAAAAAGCCGTTATGAGCGCCTGATGGAAGATATCGTTGGCGGCAAAGTGAAAACAAGGGTTTTGATGCTTTCAGCTACCCCTGTGAATACCAGCCTCAAGGACTTGCGCAATCAGATAAATTTTATTATGAATAGTAATGATTCTGCGCTGATTCGCACACTTGGCATCCCATCACTTAATAAATTGATTAACTCATCCCAAAGGTCATTCACTAAATGGGCAGAAAATAATGCCAGACATGAAACAGACGATTTGTTGGAAAAACTAGACCCAGCTTTTTTTCGCCTGCTTGACGGGCTTACCATCGCGAGAGCTAGAAAACATGTGCAAAAATACTATCCCGAAACAGTCAACAGGCTGGGTGGGTTTCCTGAAAGAGAAAAACCACCCAAACCCATCTATTCGGATATTGATTTGAAAAAAGAGTTTCCGACTTATGATGAATTGAATGATCTCATTTCTGAATATCAATTATCTCTTTTTAAGCCGTCAACATATTTAAAAACCGAGTTTAAAGATGAATATGAATTGGACAAAATGCCCAACTTCAATCAGGAACAGCGTGAAAACTTCCTGATCGGAATGATGAAAATAGGTTTTCTAAAAAGGCTGGAAAGCTCCATTCACTCATTCACCATCTCAATGTCCCGAACCTTGGAAAAAATGGACAACCTGATTGCCATGATCGATGATTTTGAGAAAAAGCGATCAGAAAAAGAACAGCTTGGTTTTGATGATCTGGGAATTGACCTATACGAAGATGATGAACTTCAAGCAGCGCTTGACAAAATGACGGTTGGGAAGAAATTGACAATACAAATGGCTCATTTGAACCTTGAAAGATGGAAAAAAGATCTGAATGATGACCGGGTACGTATAAAAGAGATCTATGACCGTGCGGTTTGTATTGACTCCCCGCGGGATGCCAAACTGGCCACACTAAAAATAATCATAGCTGAAAAAATCCAGAATCCTACTAAAAACAAAAAGGGTAAAGAATGCAAAAAAGTGCTGCTGTTTACCGCTTTCGCGGATACAGCGAAATACCTGCATGACAATCTAAAAGAGTGGGCAAGAAATGAGCTTGGCATTCACATCGCGATTGTAACCGGTGGTGGACAAAACGATAAAACCACTCTCGGTAAAGCGGATTTTAACCATATCCTGACCAATTTTTCGCCAATTTCAAAAATGCGAAACAAAATTAAAACAATGCCACAGGATGAGGAAATTGACATGCTGATTGCAACGGACTGCATATCCGAAGGACAGAACCTTCAGGACTGTGACATGGTCATTAATTATGACATTCATTGGAACCCGGTGCGCATCATCCAGCGCTTCGGGCGCATTGACCGCATCGGAAGTCTTCATAAGAAGGTAAAGCTGGTGAACTTCTGGCCAACAAAGGACCTGGAAAAATACATTTTACTTAAGAACCGCGTGGAAGCGCGCATGGCTTTGGTTGATGTATCTGCAGCAGCTGGTGATAACCCACTGGATATAAAGAAATTAATCAAAGATGAATTATCCTATCGCGATAAGCAGCTATTAAGGCTGCGTGAAGAAGTGATGGACTTAGAAGATTTCAATGAAACTGTTGACCTGACTGATTTTTCTTTAGAGGATTTCCGCGCGGAGCTCAACCATTACATCGAAAGCAACCGTAAAATATTGGAGGAAGCGCCGCTCGGATTGAATTGTATAGTATCGCCTGATGAGGAAAATGCCGCCATTCGCCCGGGCGTGGTGTTCTGTCTCAGGCAAACCAACAGCCAGCCTGAACAAAAAGAGTTCAACCCCATCCAGCCTTATTTCCTCGTCTATGCTTTTGATGATGGCAGTATTCGCTTTAATTTTCCACAAGCCAAGCAAATTCTTGATATCCTGCGTGCGTTATGTGCTGGCAAGAAAGAAGCAGTGGAACTTATGTGTGAGATATTTGATCGCGAAACAGATCAGGGGCGCGATATGGATAAGCACAATAATTTGCTGAATGAATCCACTAAATCCATTATTCAGCAGGTCAAACGGCAAATAACTAAAAGATTACAAAGTGATAAAAACACACTAATTCCAAAGCAGGAAGAACAGGCACAGGATAAAGATAATTTTGAATTAATCACATGGGTGGTGATAAAAAATGAATAAAAAAGAGGAATTGAAAAGAAAAATAGAATCAGGGATTCAATCATTCTCTAAAAGCGAGTTTTACATTGCCTCCGATGGGTTGCTGAGCATAATGGGCTATTCCAGCGACCGCCAGTTGCCTTTACGGGAAAGAAGCCCTCAAGAGTTTATTAATATTTATGATAAGAACTCTAAACTTAATCATCAGAAAGCTCTTGTTGAAAACTGGTTGAGCATTGATCTGCTGTTCCAGCTAACCGGCAATGATCTCAATCAAGGTACCCAGCAGTCTTTGCCCTTACTGGAAAGTGATCGAATTGACCAGAATATCACTTCATATCTTTTCTTTGCTTTGAACCTGAAAGACCAGAATTACTCGCGTACTAAGCTTTCAGATGTCACACGCGAAATCAATAAACTTTTTTCAATCCCAGTCATGCTTGTGATCAAAAATGGAGAGAAGATATCTGTTGCGATAATTAATCGCCGCCCAAACAAGAGGGAACCCGAAAAGGATGTCCTCGAAAAAGTAACCCTGATCAAGGATGTGGATATAAAGAATCCTCATCGCGCACATATCGAGATTCTTTGTGACCTTTCATTCATCCACATTAGCGCGAAGCATACAATCCAGGATATGGAAGCGCTGCATAAAGCCTGGCAAACTATCCTGGACATCAAGGAACTTAATAAAAAGTTTTATAAGGAGCTTTCATGCTGGTATTTCTGGGCTGTTAAAGAATGCACCTTCCCAATTGAAGCGGGTGACGATGAAACTCGCAACCCTACCAGTGTTATTCGCCTGATTACCCGCCTGATCTTTATCTGGTTCATCAAGGAAAAAGGGCTTGTGCCCGACGAACTTTTTGATAAGAGTTACATAATCAATGTTCTTAAAACTCTTGATGATTATGAAACCACCTACTATAAAGCCATACTCCAGAACCTATTCTTTGCAACCTTAAACCAGGAAGACCTCCATAAACGGCGGTTTATTTATGATAATTCTTATCAAGGAAAGAATAAACAGTATGGGGTTTTGAATATTTACCGCTATAAAGATTTATTCACACAACCCGAAACCGCGTTGGAGCTTTTTCAGAATATACCCTTCCTGAACGGTGGTCTGTTTGAGTGTTTGGACCGTGACCGCGAAGAAAATGAGCCAATCCCCGCTGGCTGTGAACCCGACATGCGCCGTGTGGACGGATTTTCTCAGAACAAGGACAACACCCTGTCCGTACCGAACGAACTCTTTTTTGGGTTAGAGCGTCAGGTGGATTTAAACACAATTTACGGCACAAAAAATAAACGTTATAATGTGCGCGGTTTGATAAATATTCTGCAGAGTTATAAATTTACCATTGAGGAAAATACCCCTCTTGAGGAAGAAGTTGCGCTTGACCCGGAACTGTTAGGGCGCGTGTTTGAAAACCTTCTTGCTGCCTACAACCCGGAAACGCAGACCACTGCCCGCAAAGCGACCGGTTCCTATTACACACCGCGCGAGATCGTAAACTACATGGTTGATGAATCCCTTTTGGCATACCTGAGTCAAAATCTGGTGGAGGTCAACCCAAAACCTGAAATTCATGCTCTGTCCTCCAGCCAGCCTACGCTTGCCGGAGAGCATCAGCCCGGTCTGCCTTCAGAGAATCTTTATGAGATGAGCACATCGCCTTATGAAAACCGCCTGCGCCGTTTGTTCTCATACAGTGAGTATAACAACCCTTTCAATGAAGAAGAGACGCGTGTGTTGATAGATGCGATAGGGAACGTAAAGGTACTCGACCCTGCCTGCGGTTCCGGCGCGTTTCCGATGGGCATCCTGCACCGGCTGGTATTTCTATTGGGTAAGCTTGACGAACATAACCAGCGTTGGAAACAGCGCCAGCTTGAAAAAGTTTATGAAATCGAAGACCCACAGGCACGCGAAACTGCCGTGAAAGCGATTGAAGAAACATTCGAGACCAATGAGTTGAATTATGGTCGCAAACTGTATCTGATCCAGAACTGTATCTACGGGGTTGATATCCAGCCCATCGCGGGTCAGATTGCGAAGCTGCGATTCTTTATCTCACTTGTGGTGGATCAAAAGGTTGACGATATAAAACCTAACCGCGGAATTTCCTCACTTCCCAACCTGGAATCAAAATTCGTGGCAGCCAACACGCTGCTCAGTCTTGAGAAACCTGACTCAGATGAAGGTCACCAAATGGCGCTTGGCGATGATAGCATTGAAAAAATGAAGGAAGATTTAATTCGTGTGCGCAACAAGCATTTCAGCGCTCATACTCGCGCTCAAAAGATAGCTTGCAGGAAAAAAGATAGAGAGCTCAGAAAGAAACTCGCCGTGGAATTGCAAAAATTTGGCTGGAGTACCAGCAGTGCTAAACAGCTAGCTGATTGGAATCCATATGACCAGAATGCATCGGCTGATTTCTTTGACCCGGTATGGATGTTTGGTATCGAAGGCGGCTTTGATATTGTAATTGCCAATCCGCCTTATGTAAGTGTGAAAGGAATAAAATCAAATGATAAACAAAACTATAAGAATTCATTTGAAACCGGGAAAGGAAGGTTCAATTTATTCACCCTCTTCCTTGAAAAGGGAAATAAAATATTAAGACAAAAAGGCATATTAACTTTCATCATACCAGAGAGTTTGTTTTCTAATGTCGATTATAAATATATCCGGAAATATTTAATTGTGGTTTCAAACTTTTAGTGCAACAAGATTATTAATGACTTCATCAGGTTTA
>CAZBCD010000164.1:0-2627 GCA_964490205.1 uncultured Pelolinea sp.
GAGGACTCTACTAACTTAGATTAAAATATGTCCCGCAGGGTATGACGTATTACAGGGAAGATGAGGGATGAACTGTTAGATGGAGAAATATTCTATTCGATTACAGAAGCTCAAGTTATCATTGAGCAATGGAGGAGGTATTATAACGAAATCAGACCACATAGTTCTCTGGGTTACAAACCCCCAACACCAGTGACTTTCATCGCACATACTTCACAATTTCAACTTACTGGTGTAACCTAACAACTGGTACAAAAAATGGGGGCAGGCCACCAGATCCCAGAAAACCGAATATTTGCGCTTCGCCCTCTGCACTGACGGCTTTCCGGTAAAAATACAGGCAGGCCAAGATACAAAACGACAAAACTTAAGGTATTATAATCTAACAATTGAATATATGGAGAGTTAAAATAATGAATAGTCTAAAATTTATAATCAATTTAAAACATCACGCATACCTTGATCCCGGAACAGGTAGTTTTTTTATACAAATGTTAATAGCTATTTTAGCAAGCATTATGATCGTAATTAGTGTTTATTGGCGTAAGGTTAAAAATTGGTTGAAAAAAACCTTTGGAAAAGACATAGAGACTATAGAAACAGAATTTGAGGATGATGACGACGATGTATAATGCCTCGAATGCTTCTTTTCGAGATCCTTCAGGTTTTCTTTTTGAGAAAAAAGGTGAACTATATCGCCAGATTAATCAATCATACAAACGTGATTATGAATTACTTATGAGATCGGGGCTTTATAAAATTCTTGTAGATAAAGGACAATTGATCCCACACGAAGAGGTAAACGTAAAGCCAAAAATTTCAGATATTGCGTACAAAATTATCAAACCCACATTAGTTCCTTATATCTCTTATCCGTACGAATGGTCTTTTAACCAATTAAAAAGTGCAGCGCTCCAGACCCTCAACATCCAAAGACGTGCCATGAAGTACGGATTATCTTTAAAAGATGCCAGCGCTTATAATATTCAATTTGTTGATGGTAAACCGTTGTTGATTGATACTCTTTCTTTTGAGATATATGAAGAGGGAAAACCCTGGGTTGCCTATAGGCAATTCTGTCAGCATTTTCTCGCTCCTTTAGCACTCATGTCAAAAGTTGATATCCGTTTGAACAAACTATCACGGATTTATATCGATGGAATACCTTTAGATTTAGCTAGCAAGCTGCTTCCTTTTAACACACATCTAAATCTAAAATTGAAAATGCACATTCATATGCACGCTTCAGCTCAAGAGAAGTATTCTGACCAGGCCATTCATAAATCAGATAAGGGACCATATCTAAGCCGAAACTCATTTAAGGTATTGGTGGAGAGCTTACGTTCCACAATCAAATCCCTCTCTTGGGAACCGATTGATACAGAATGGGCTTGTTATTATGATGAAACCAATTACAGTGATGATGCATTTGCAAAAAAGCGTGAAGCCTTAAAAAGCTTGATTAGAAAGGTAAAGCCAAAACTTGTCTGGGATATTGGAGCAAATTCTGGATTCTTTAGTAAGGTGGCAGTTGAAGAGGGAGCACAAGTGATTTCCTACGACATTGATCCTAGTGCAGTGGATAAGAACTATTTAGATTGCAGAAGCCAAAAAGAAAAGAAAATTTTACCTTTAATACTAGATCTTACTAATCCGAGTCCATTGCTTGGATGGGCAAACTCTGAACGCATGTCATTTCTTCAGCGTGGTCCAGCCGATATGGTATTAGCTTTAGCTCTCGTTCATCACCTCGCAATCTCTAACAATGTACCACTAACCCGATTGGCTGAATTATTCAAACAATGCAGTAATTGGTTAATTATCGAATTCGTCCCTAAAGAAGATTCCCAAGTACAACGATTGCTAACCACGCGAGAAGATATTTTTGATCATTACAACAAAAAAGATTTTGAATCGGCATTCAGCACGATATTCGATATTCGTGAGAGTGTTTCCATACAAGGAACAAAACGCACACTTTACCTGATGAAAACGCATTAATCATAATTTTAGATTTATCTGATTACAAAAATATCTGAACGAATTCTTATATTTAAAAATATCTTGTAGAAAGCGAAACAATTTCGACCGGAGGTATCATGGTAAAAAAACCCTTTGAATTTATATCATCTTCTTCAAATATCCTTGTTCCTTTTCTAACAATAATTATATATAGTGCTTCTTGTGCGTTAATTTCTTCACGATTTCTCATCAAGGGAGTAACATATTTCTTTGCTACAAATTTATGGAAAATCTTGCTATTATTTCTGGTGTGTATTTGCATTATCTGTTTAATGTACAAGAAAAAGAAGTTGTCTAATAAATATTCCATCGAGAAACTAGTTGTAAGTGATGCGATTCTAATCTTTCTTCCATTAGCACTTATTGTTCAATACATTATTACTAACCAAGATACACTGTCTCTAAACGATTCATTGTTTGTATTTTTCTTCTTCATTATATTTATTTGCGTATTAGTGTTTATTATTCCTTTATCCCTAAGGAATATTGCTTCAACCAATAATATAATGATATTTAGTTTAGCTTTTGTTTTTACAATCTTATGCATGCCTCTTCTAAGTCAGGAATTCTTATGGTATGAAAAAGGAGACCTGATAATTCAATTG
>CAZBCD010000164.1:2637-5405 GCA_964490205.1 uncultured Pelolinea sp.
ACTCTCATAATAATGTTGGTTATATATAACCTAAACAAAAATATTCTATATATACTAAGTATAGTGCTGTTCTTTACGAATAGTACTACGCAAATAATCACCTACAAAAAGCCCAACGAACTTATTTCTTCTAGATCTGAAAACAGGTTATTATTAACGGTTCAAAGAGAACCGGAACATACCCCGAACATCTACTTGCTTATTTACGATGCCTATGTCCAGAATGAAACAATGCTTTCATATGGTATTGATAACAGCTATCAAGAAGAGTTTTTAAAAGAACAAGGTTTTATTCTGTACCCCAAAACTTATTCGATAGGCGGCCACACGATTTCATCTATGAGCACAGTATTCAACGTAGCGGATGATTATTACGGGAACAAAAGAAGAGGTGTATCTGGAGACGGAATAGTTCAAACAATTCTAAATAACATTGGATATAAGACATACGGAGTTTTTGCATCGGATTATTATTTTAAAGGAATTGGCTCAAGTTATGATTATTCAGTTCCAGATAAAGGCTCATCGGGGATTGAGCTTGCATCAGTAATCCTAATTGGTGAGTTCAGGTTTGACTTTAGAGTAAACAAACTCCCCCACGATCAATTTGTTAAATTAAAACGGAGTGTTTTTAACGATGTTTCTAAAGGTCAAAGTTTTTTATATACACATTCTGATCTTCCCAATCATAGTCAAAACTCGGGAACGTGCCAGCCCGATGATATAAATATTTATGAAGATAGATTATCAAAAGCCAATCTTGAAATGCGGGAAGATATACAAATTGTATCCGAGAACGATCCCGAATCAGTAATTATTGTAGCTAGTGATCATGGCCCATATTTAACTAAAAACTGCACGAACACTTCGAAAGTCTATGATATCTTTGAAATTTCTCGCACTGATATCCAAGATCGTTATGGAACCTTTTTAGCGATAAAATGGCCAACTGAAGATTACATTAAATATGATGATATTATCGTTTTACAAGATATATTCCCCTCCGTTTTTTCATATATTTACAAAGATGAGACAATTTTGGAATCGAGAATTGATCCGATAATTCCTACTTCTAATACAATTAGTGGAGCTTCGGTTAATGATGGTATCATCGAAGGTGGAATGAATGATGGCGAAAAGTTATACATATTAGGCAACTAAATATTCTTGTAAATATGATTTCGTGGAATTAGAAAAGGACCAATCGTCTATAGAAATCTTGTACCCCCCATATATGTAGAAAACCAGTAAAAAATGAGGTAAAATCCCCGCTTCTAGCGGTACGAATGCTCAATGGTAGAGTAGTGGCCTTTATGCCAACCACTGGCTTTTGTATCTAAAGGGATTTTCCCAATGTTATTCCTTCTCCTTATCTAATTAAGTCACTGCTTGCTTTTTGGATATTTCATTTAAAATGAGTCATATTCTTTAAAAAGCCCTAAACGAAAATTGCTAAGAAGGATAATAGATATAATCTGCTATCTAAAAACAGGAAAAACGAATCCATGTTGTATGCTAGCATAAACAACATCCAAGATCTTTCCATAGACATATTTGGCCAAAATCTTCATCCGTTTTAGATGACTATCTGACAAACATGCTGGCATTTTTATATTTTCACTCTTCACGTCTAGTGATTGTCTGAAATTTTCAATTAGAAATGAGTGCAATCATTTATAAAACAATATTTCAACTCTCTAATGCAACTATATAAAAACAAGGATACTTTAATAAGTGAATTGAAGTCAAGCCATCTTTAGGGTCGATCATTTAATCTATCAACTAAAAAGACAAATCATCGGTAGAAAAGGGATGAGTAATCTGATTTTATCGGGGAATACTGTCGAATTAAACCATTCGTGTTTTCGTTTGTACCCCTCTACCAAATCAAGAATAAGATTATAAGTTTCTTACCAAATTACGCGAGATAAAAAATATCACAAAATAGGATGTTGTCAATAAAATAGACCATGAGATTGAACCCAAATACAAATCATTAGTTACATATCCAATAGTAAATCCTATTGCGATAGATAAGAATTTTATCACTTGAAAAAAAACATAATATCTTTGTTTATCTATGATGTAATTAACATAACTAATTGGAGTTACAACAAATTTTGCATAATACATAATAGAAAAAATTCTTATGAAATTACCTGTTGGTTCCCATTCCTCACCAAAAATATAAGGCACTAAGAAAGGAACAATTAGAAAAATCAATATGAAAGGTATTGACCCTAGAAGAAAAAGCGATTTAGCTGTCTTGTTAAATACATTTAAACATGTTCCATTTTTACGATACTGTTCAGAAGCTTCCTGCCTAAACACATCCCCAACAGATGAAGTAATAAACCAAATGGGTGCGTCTAATATAGTTTCAGTTAGTGAATAATACCCTGCTGAGGTGTTCCCAAAGATATTATTAATCAACATATTTGGTGCTGAATTAGTAAACATAGCTAATGTGTCAGAAAAAAGTGAATATTTTGGAAATTTTATATATTCAAACAATAAAGATTTAATATATTTTATGTTTTTAATCGATATTATAAAAAATTTCAAAACATTTAATTTAATGAATAAAATAGCATAAGAAATTGCGTAAGATATTAGATAAGAAATAATTAACCCTATCTCTGTGAAACCTAAAAAACCAAATGATAAACGTGTTGCTATCAAAACTAACGCTTGAATTATTACATTCAGCGAAAAAAACTTATAATTCTTTGTTCTGAGTACATAATAAAATAGAGATTCATAAAGCC
>CAZBCD010000165.1:0-5382 GCA_964490205.1 uncultured Pelolinea sp.
ATAAAATAGGCGTTGACGGAGGAAAGTAATCCGGTGAATTCTGACAGGGAAGCAGGGGCACAGACTGAGACCCCCACTCGATTAAAACCGGCTGAAGTTCCCTCCTGAGCAGAGCGGGTGAATGCATTTGCTATTAGTCCGCCCCGTACGCGCGGCGATATCAGCGCAGCCAATCGCTTGAAACTTTCAAGCAGTTGGGCCGAGCGGGCTGAGATCAGCCAAGCAGGGTGGTACCGCGGTTTACCCCGTCCCATGCGGACGGGTTTTGCGTTTATTAAAGAAATTCATTGTTGCAGGAGATCGTATGAGTGAAAAATCGGGTCTGATCCAGGAACTAGAAGCACTGCAGAAGAAAGCGGAAGCGGAACTTAAAGGGATACAGGATACGGCTACGCTTCAGAGTTGGCGGGCCACGTTTCTAAGCCGGTCATCGGATGTGATGGCTATCTTCAAGCGTTTGCCTGAAGCCCCAAAAGAAGAACGCCCTGAGATTGGGCAGTTCGCTAATCAGGTCAAGTCCGCGTTAGAAGCCCAATTCGAAAAAAAAGAAAACAGCATCAAACAGGCTGAGCTGGAAGCAAATTTACAGAATGAACGCCTTGATGTAACGCTCCCCGGCCGTGAACCAGCACGCGGACGCCTGCATATCCAGACACTTGTTCTGCGCGAGATCTACCGCATCTTCGCGGAAATGGGCTTTCAGGTGTACCGCTCTCCGGAAGTGGAAAGCGATGAGAACAACTTTGAGCTGCTGAATATGCCAGCCCATCACCCGGCCCGTGATTTATGGGATACCTTTTTTACCACCAAACCAGGTGTAATCATGCGCACCCACACCTCACCTGGCCAGGTGCGCGCTATGCGTGAATTCGCGCCAGAACCGATCCGTGTAGCCCTGCCGGGAATGTGCTACCGGTACGAACAGATTGATGCCAGCCACGAGATCCAATTCAACCAGGTCGAACTGCTTGCAGTCGGCAAGAATATCACCTTTGGCGACATGAAGGGCACCCTCGAGGAATTTGCCAAGCGCATGTACGGAGAAGATGTCCGCACGCGTTTCCGCCCATCCTATTTCCCCTTCGTTGAACCTGGCGGAGAGATGGATGTTGAGTGCTTCAGGTGCGGAGGTAAGGGCTGCTCAGTCTGCGGCGGGAAGGGTTGGCTGGAAATTCTCGGCTGCGGCATGGTTCATCCCGTTGTGCTCCGTAATGGCGGTTATGATTCAGAAATCTACTCGGGGTTTGCGGCCGGACTCGGACCGGAGCGAATTTCGATGCTGCGCTACCGCATGGACGATATTCGCAATTTCTGGGGAAATGATATTCGTTTCCTGGAACAGTTTTAAGAAGGAGAAAGAGACATTATGGAACTTGTATATTCCTGGCTAAAAGAATATGTTGATGTAAATCTGCCCATTGTAGATCTGTCCCACGCGCTGACCATGCTGGGGATGGAAGTTGAAAATGTGCGCCTGGTAGGTCTGCAAAAACCAGGAGGGGAGAACACAGGCATCACTTTCCACGGGTTAGCGTGGGATCCAGAAAAATTCGTTGTCGCACGAGTGGATGAGGTAATGCCGCATCCCAACGCGGACCGCCTCATATTATGCCGATTGTACGACGGAAGAGAGGAGCTAACTGTTCTCACTGGCGCCCCCAATTTCTATCCATTCAAGGGTAAAGGGCAGCTTGATCAGCCATTGAAGGTCGCTTATGCACGGGAAGGCGCAAATTTATACGACGGCCATAAACCCGGGCAGGTACTGACCACATTAAAGCGCATGAAGATCCGCGGCGTGGAATCTTTCTCAATGATCTGTTCCGAAAAGGAATTGGGGATCTCACAAGAACATGAGGGAGTGATGATTTTAGATGATATCGCTCCGGAAGGTACTCCTCTTGTTGATTATATGGGAGATGCGGTCTTTGAGATCGCTATCCTGCCTAATATGGTGCATTGTGCCAACGTAATTGGTATTGCCAGAGAAGTGGCAGCCTATCTGAATAAGCCCCTTAAATATCCGGATACTTCACTTCCTGCTGGCAAAACGCCCATAAAAGGAAAAGTCTCTATTGAGATCAAGAATACTGAATTAAATACCCGCTTCGTGGTTGGTCTGCTGCAGGGCGTAAAAGCCCAACCCAGCCCTTATTGGGTGCAGTACCGATTACAACTGGCTGGAATGCGCCCTATCAATTCGATCGTTGACGCTACCAACTATGTCATGTTGGAAGCTGGCGAGCCCCTGCACGCCTTTGATTATGACATCCTCGTAGACCGCGCGGGCGGTAAAGCGCCCACCATCATCACCCGTACCCCAAAAAAGGGTGAAAAACTAACCACACTTGATGAGGTAGAACGCGTGTTGGACGATTTCACCGAGCTCGTCTGTGATACTTCTGGGGCTTTATCTCTGGCAGGTGTGATGGGTGGGTTCGAAAGTGAGGTCACCGATAAAACGACCAACGTCCTCCTGGAGGGTGCTTCGTGGAACTTCATTAATATTCGAAAAACAGTTGCTTCTCAGCGCCTGAAATCAGAAGCGTCTTACCGCTTCGCCCGCAATGTCCATCCGGCACTCGCCGAAACCGGTGTCCGCCTTGGACTGCAGCGCATGGCTGCCTGGGGCGGCGGTGAAATAGCTGACGGAATTGTAGATGCCTACCCCTCGCCGAGGGTGGACCCAATCGTAACAATCAGCGAAGCAGACGTTGAGCGCCTGCTGGGTGTCCATTTGAAGGCAGCGGAAATTTCCACATTGCTTGAACGCCTGGAATTTAAGTGCACCATTAAAGGGGATCTGGTCAGCGCCCAATCACCCCCTTACCGCACAGATATCGGCGATGGAGTTGTAGGGAAAGCGGATGTGATTGAAGAGGTGGCGCGTTTGTACGGATTCGAGAACATCCCCTCCACGCGCCTGCGTGCGGAACTTCCCCCTCAGCGCGGTAACGCCGCTGAAGAACGCGATCGGTTAGTTCAGGACGTTTTGGCCAGTCTGGGCTTACAGGAAGTCATTTCTTACCGCCTGACCAATCCGGAAGCAGAACAGCGTCTTTATCCTGCCGGCAGTCACCCGGAAACTCCGCGCTATGTGGAGATCCAGAATCCCATCGCGGTCGAAAAACGCGTCCTGCGCCGCAGTTTGTTAGCCAGTGTGCTGGAAGCGCTTGAGCGGAATATCCGCCAGCGTGAACGCCTGATGCTTTTTGAGATCGGCCCGGTCTTCCTTCCCATGGAAAATGAACTACTTCCCAATGAACCCGCCCGCCTGGCAGTCGCCTTGAGCGGTCTCCGCCATCCCAGCGCCTGGGATTCTGAAACCCCAGTAAATTTTGATTTCTTTGACCTGAAAGGGATCATCGAAAGGTTGCTGCAAGCACTCCATATTGATAACTATTCCTTCATAAATGATTCACATACCTCTTTTCACCCCGGAAAATGTGCTCTGCTTACCATTGGCGATGAGAAGATTGGGTGGATGGGAGAACTGCACCCGAAGGTAATGGAGAATTATAGTTTTCTTGAGGCGCCGGTTCTCGCAGCCGACCTTGACCTTGAACTGCTCTATACACTCAGCCCCAAGGATTTTACTGCCGCGCCGCTGGCCGCGTATCCGCCCATCATTGAAGACCTGGCAATGATCGTCTCAGAGGAGACTACATCCGCTGAAATTGAAAAGGTGATTTACACAAGCGGCGGTTTCCTTCTTAAGCGGGTAGATCTATTTGATATCTTTCGGGGAGACCAGATTGGTGAGGGGAAAAAGAGCATGGCATACCGCCTTACATATCAAGCGCCAAACCGCACTCTCACCGATAAAGATGCCGGCAAACTGCGGGTCCGTATCATCAAACAGCTTGAGAAAGAACTTGGTGCGAAGGTGCGCAAAGCAGATTGAATACACTCCCCCGATCCTGGCAGTGGTGACGGTGGACACGATGGCAGTAAACCGCTTTGATGATGCACTAGCAATGGTAAATTTTCCAATGGTAGAGCAGGGGACTCATAAGCCCTTGGTCGTGGGTTCAAATCCCTCCCTCGCCATCTTTTTTTGTTAAAAAAGTTAGGAATATATAGGGGGGAACAATGCCTTAACCCCCATATCTGGCGGTAAAAATGGAGGTAAAAATGTTAGAAAACCGTCGGATCGATGAGCAGGGGATTATTTCAGTTTTTTCTGCCCTGGAATGGGTTGAAGCGTTCATTATTGATCGTAAATCCAGGGGTTTATCACCCGATACAATTTCCTTTTACCGAAAGAAATTAAAGAAATTTCTGAAGTATTGTGAAATCAATCAAATACACGATATCCAAGAACTTCAAGCAAAACACATACGAAAATATATCTTGTGGCTGGAAGATAATGGGCATAATAAGGGAGGTGTGCACGCCCATTTTCGCGTTCTGCGTACATTCCTTTATTGGTATGAGTTAGAGAATGACTTCATTGATTGGGTCAACCCCATTCAAAAGGTAAAGGTCAAAAGGCCGCGACAAGAACCCCTTGAACCAGCCGATATTAAAGCGGTGAAAGCAATGCTTGATGTCTGCGAGAGGGATTTTACCGGAATACGCGATCGGCTAATCCTACTCATTCTTTTAGATACAGGTTTGCGTGCATCAGAGTTATTGGATTTAGATTTCGTGAATGTGAATCCGATCGTGGGAACCCTTCAAATTTTGCATGGTAAAGGTGATAAATTCAGAGTAGTTTACCTGGGGAAAAAGTCCAGATTGGCTTTAAGGTCTTACTATCGAAGGATTAAAAATCGGGAAGGTGCACTAATTATCGGAGTGCATGGTGAGCGTCTAACATACACAGGATTGAGACTTTTATTAAAACGTAGAGCAAAGAAAGCAGGTGTAGCTTATCAATCTCCTCATTCATTCAGGCGCTTATTTGCTCTGGAAATGTTACGGAATGGTATCGATGTGTTCTCTCTTCAGTTATTAATGGGTCATGCGGATCTGCAAATGTTACGGAGATATTTAAAACAAGCAGGGTCGGACTTGCAGGCAGCGCATAATCAAGCGAGCCCGGTTGATAAATGGAAATTGTAAATGTAGAAAAACATATAATTATTAGTAATGAAAACGAGAAAATTGTCAATAAATAAATATCAAAAGAATAATCATTTTGATAAAGTTCAAAGATTCTTTAATTTATCCTCAGATGAGATAAGAATCACTTTCCACGATCCAGGATTAAAAACGCTAACAAGCGAAGATGTTTTTTGTTTGGATTTTGCTTCAATTTTTTTCTTCATTTTTTTTTACTTTTTTTGGATTTTTTTATTTTTGTTGAACTTGTTTTTTATTTTTTATTTTTTTAATTTTTTAAACTTTTTTATTTTTGTTTTGTTTGTTTCATTTATA
>CAZBCD010000166.1:0-5349 GCA_964490205.1 uncultured Pelolinea sp.
GGTGACATTATTACTGGTGAATTTATGGTGACATTATTACTGGTGATTCACACCGATTTGCCCTATTTCCTTGAAGAAATCGCAAATTGCAGATATAAGTATTGTCCTGAATTAGCGCCAACGGAAAAACTACTTAATGACTATCACCAAGATCACGATCAGGAGAAATATGTAAGGATATTTACACAGTTGATGGAAGAGCGAAAGATTCCCTTTTCGTTGGACAGAGAATTCTTCGAAAAGCATATGTGCTGCCTGTTATGCTTTGAGCCCACGGCAGAATTTTGCCATCGAAGATTGGTATCAGAACGTATTCAGGAACATTGGATGGGCGTGGAAGTCATTCATCTCTAATACGTGTGTTTTAAAACATGCGGATTGAAAACCAAAGATAAGTAATTAATAAAGCGTAAACGATTTTAAATAATGAGGATAAAAACACTTAGAAGATACAATTATCCGGTACAGTCTTCTTTTGGCGTGGTGTGATCGCTTTTGCTTCACTTGTATTTTCACCGCGTGAATTCAGCTCGTTGTATATTGCTTTTTCAGGTTCATCAGCGATAATGATCAAAATTGGTCAGGAGGCTGGGATGATTAATAAAGCTAAACTTATCATTGGCGGAGCCGGTTTGTAATTAACATTATTTGTTTAATGACTGGACAGGCCCTTACTGGTTACAATACGCGAGCTGGTCAATCACCAAAAGATAGCATAGGAAATTCGAACTCAACGGAGATACCAATTGCCCCCTTTATTTAGTGAAATTCAAGAAACAGTGCATGGTATGACAGAAGTCCAATGGAAGGATTATTTACCTACATTAGAGGGAATGAAAATAGATAATTGGACAGGATGGGTGGTAGATGTTGATAAAATATCTGGAGAAGAATACCAAATTTCGGTTGATATGGATGATCCAAGTTCATTTTTATCAACTCAAAGTGTTTATTTATGGGGAATATCAAAAGAGGACGCAGCGATAATATCCAAGGGAGCCCAAATAACTTTTAGCGGGATGATTAAATATGCTTCAATGTTTCTCGGTGACATTGCAATAACCATAGAAGATGTTATTTTCCAAATCGGTAATTAGCGGAATGCCCGATGATTCCATGATAAAGCAGCTCCTGGAGGATAACATAATACCTCCAGGAGCATGATCCTGCCATCGAGAGGAAACAGTGGTGGAAGAACTTAGGAAGATTATAAGAACAAACCCTAAGGAAAGTATAAGATGGTTGAGCCAAAGTGCTTTGTTTCAAAAATCCCAAAACAAATCATTTGCGGTGGTTGGTGTAAAAGGCTGCTGCTCTTCTATTAAGTAGCACACCTATCTTCTTGAGGGATTGACAAACATTGTATAATTAAATTACCAAAGAGTAGATTTTATCTTTTACAGGAAGTATCTACTCTGTTCGCCCAGACGCCTCAATATTTATAAGGGATCTTGAGGCGTCTGACTTTATTTGATTAATAAAAAGAAGAAAGAGGGAAAGGGGTAATGGGGAAGTTCCATTTAAAGAAAGAATTACCGGATCATATAGCAGAATTAGCAAGCTACTTTGTCGAAGTATTTAAGAAAGACGGAATTATGACATTCGAATACCGTCTTAAACCTAACGGAATATTAAGAATCAAACATGATTCGAATGCCAAAGAATTCAGTCGGATTGGCAATCCGGTTATTAGTTTAGAAAACTTAGGGTTTGGATCAATAACATACACAAGTTTGGATACCAATCAAGATAAAAAAGATATGGGTGTCTTTACGATCAAAAGTGAACTGCTGAAGTGGCATGATTATAAGATTGCATCACCAGCCAAGAAGAAGTGGATAAGATTCCAAGAAACCATCTTAGAGAATAAAGTATACATATCAATCATACTTTCTATAATTGCACTTACTAGTTGAATTCAAGGGTAATAAAAGCAGTTAATTAATAATAAAAGGGGCAAATTGGACAAGAAAAGGAAAGGGGAAAAGGAGGGGTAGGTGGGAATGAGGAAGGGTTATTAAAGGGGGGATTGTTTTTTTATAAACCATATTACACTTTTACTGATTGGTTGTGTAATATGAGATTATTAATTTAATCATATTGAGGAGGGGCTGATGCCAATCAAACCAGTACGATCATACCGACTTTATCGTTACCAAATAATGCCATTGAGCAAAGTTGTACAAGGAGATTATATTCGTGGAATTAATTCGTTAGAGGAACTTCTTAATAAGAAGAACGAATTCTTTTCGCAAGTTTTATCCGACGATTTGGATACGATTAGATACCGAAGGGCAAAAATAACATATCGTACTTATCAACTTGATTCTACTTTTGTTATGAAACTTGCTGCAAACAGACCGGTGGAAATTACCAATAAATTTCTAGAAAAAGAAAAAGTAGACAATTGGCCAACAATGGTTGTTGTCTTTGATAACAGGCCAAACAAACAATATTTAGCCGTGGAAATGCGTCAAAAAACCTTCCGATATACAGATACCGTAACCCAAATGCTTGAATCTAATATAAACAAATGTCTAAAAAAGTATCAATTGTTTGCACAATTTGAACCGCTATTTGAGGAAAAAGATTTCTGGAATTATGTAAACAAAGGAGAAATATTATCTGTAAGGTTTTATTTAGTTGCCCCAAACCTTCCAGATTTATCTGATAATCTGAGTGTAGAACTTAGTAATGCAATTAAAAGAACTAATAGTAAAAAAGCTCATCTTGTCTTCAACAGCCATCCAGATCAAGGGCTTGAAATATCAGAAGATGATGAAAATATAAAAGGCTTAGTAGATTATGCGGCAGGTGGTGGCGGAACAATTCACGTTAAAATAAGAGGTGTTTCAGCCCTTTATAAAACTAACGACCAAACAAAAACAATTACAAGTGACGAGATGTTGTTCGATGGAGAATTTGACCCCGAACGCATTGGGGAAGCCGTAAAAAGAATATTAGACAATGTTTAAGAAATTAAGTACCGTAGCATTATGTGCAATCGCAATAAGATATTTTAGTTCTTATCTTGATAGCAGCTCTCTTTTTAACTTTCTAGACACTAATTTAATTTTATTGCTTGTTACACTCGCTGCAATTAACAACACTACTCTCGGTGTTGTTATGACTAAGTTAAGGGAGATTTCAAAAGCGTATCACTCGGATTTTTCATCAACCATTAAGGAAATGAGAGGTTCTATTATTGAGCAAATCATATTAATCCTAGTTAGTGTTATAGTTCAAATATTATCCGGGAGCAGTTTTTTATTTGTGACTTCCGAAGTCTTCAATACGACATCACAAGTGATTTTAATTTCGGTTTTTTTCTATGCTCTCTATACTCTTTACGACACAGCTAATATGATTTTTGTTATCCTTGAATTTGAAAACGATGAAATCAAAAAAGAAAATGATAAGGCTTATAGAGACACAGCAAAGACTCAACCTCAAACCAAAACAGATCATTAATAAACAATTCACCCTTGCTTTTATAGAACTTTTATTCTATTATACAACCAAATTGCTCCCAGAGGTCAAAATGACACAAGAAGAGAATAGAGACCTGCTACCTCTGCGGTCACTGACTCAGAAACAGCGCAAGGTCTTGTACAATAAGATGAAGAAAATGATCCAGAAAAAAGGATTGAAGAAGAAGGGGAGGAGAAAATGAATCCATGTAAAGAATTGCTAGATGATTATATTGAGGTGGCAAGGAAACTTGGCGAAGTTATGAAAGAGTTAAAACCTTTTGCCGCAAAAAACGTTCTTGATGGAGAAGAATTTAAGCCTATCAATTATCCACAAGCAAAAGACCTTTTTGATAAACGTATTGCACTGGAGACTAAATTAATTGAAATAAACAATACCTACCTAGATTGTATTAAGAAAACAAAAACAAAATAAGAAAATAATAATTCAGCGTAGAAGGATTTATGATGATTATAAACTTTAATTCTTGAAGTTCCACGGCTTCTTGAAACAGTGTTTTCGGAGGTGGAAGATATAGACGAATAAAATGAGACACCCCCACAGCTAGAGTTTAATAATAAGGCTGGGGCGCTCGGGGTCGAACCAAGATCCACGGCTTCAAAGGCCGGTGTGCTGCCATTGCACCACGCCCCAGTGTGTTCGGGAATAAATTTTAACACAAATATTCGGCTAATCAGAGAGGATATATGCGTGAAAAGCCGAGTAAACGCAACTGAAAACGACCTGAAGGTGACTGTATTCACATTGTTAGATTGGATATCCGCATACTTTACCGACTGCCTGTCCAGAGGATTATCACCAAATACCATCCGTTTTTATCAAGAGAAATTAGATAATTTTATTGGATTTTGCAGAACAAACAACCTCCACGATATACAAGGTATCTCTACACATGACTTGCGAAAATACTTTATCGGATTACAGGAAAACCACACAAAGGGTGGTGTGCATGCTTTATTCAGAACCGTGAAAATATTTTTCTTAATTGGTATGAAGAAGAAAATGAATTCGCTGACTGGAAAAATCCAATCAGGAAAGTGAAGGTGAAAATCCCTGATCTGCAACCGCTTGACCCCGCAGATATAAATGCCATAAAATCCATTCCAATGACATGTAAAAATGATTTCATTATGATACGTGATAAGTCCGATATATTTAATGATGTTGGATACAGGGATTCGTGTAAATGAATTATTGGCTTTAGACCATGAAAACATTAATCCTATTACTGGAGTTGTTCAAATAATACATGGAAAAGGGAGGGGAAGTTCATGACCGCCTATCTTTCAAAGAAAAGCCATCTTGCATTACGAAAATATATTTCGGTTCAGGGAAAAACAGAAGGGCATTATTTACATCAAAGGAGGGAATTCGTTTGAAGTATGGTGGCTTGCGTGCTATGTTAAGGCGAAGGTGTATAAGAGCGAAAGTAGCCAATCAGACCGCTCATAGTTTTAGCAGGCTGTTTGCTTTAACAATGCTTCGTAACGGGGCTGATATTTTTTTTGCAGATGTTAACGGGGCACGCCGATTTACAAGTGTTACGAAGATATTTAAATTTAGCAAGTTCTGATTTGAAAATTTCTCATTCAAAAGCCAGCCCTGTATCAGCACTTAATATCTCATAATAGTTTCTTTAGCGTTGATTGATAAGTGCGTTTTAAGAAATTATATTTTCAAGTGATAATGAATAATTACATAATAAATTTCAATTGTACCGCTACCACTTAACGCCTTGATCTCGAATATATTACCTTTTGGTCGGGGTTTTAGGTAATTTGAAGGAACAGTACTTATTATGGTACTTGAATTCAACTAGCAAGTGCAACTTTGAAAGCGTAAGAGAGGTAAGCTGCG
>CAZBCD010000167.1:0-5347 GCA_964490205.1 uncultured Pelolinea sp.
TTTGAGGAGATTTCACACATTTACGGGTGGTGCTAATTTTGGGGTTCAGCACCCTTTCGAATACCTGGCCTTCACAATTTCAACTTACTGGTGTAACCTAACAACTGGTACAAAAAATGGGGGTAGGCCAATACGGTAAGGCTCCCCTAAAATAGTACCAGCGAAAAGTAGACACAACTGGGAAAAAAGGAGCCTCACCCCTTCACCCCATAAAGAAAGAGGATTGCTCATTAGCAATCCCAACATATAGGGGCAGTAGACAAGTGGTGCAACTTATATAGCATGATAGTTTAACATGACCATTATTTTTAGCAAAATAACATTGTTTTAAACTTTTTTATCAGTTTCACCTTAATAATATTCACGGAATTCATCTATGCTATAATGCAAATCAATCACAGTGTATAAAATCAGACATCCTATGGAAAACGAAAAGAGCTCTCAATCTCAGAAGACCACATTTATCATCATCGCCGTTATTACTATTCTTTTTATCATCGGTATAACTATTGGGGTTGTTTATTTAGCAAAATCTGATGCGCAAATCACCAGTCAGGTCAGGGATATTTTTATCATTATTCTTGTCATGGAATCATTCCTTATTGGCGCAGCATTGGTCATTTTAATAATTCAATTAGCACTTCTTTCCAATCTTCTTCAGAATGAAATTAGACCAATCCTTTCTTCAACAAAAGAAACCATTCGCACAGTGAAAGGAACCAGCCAGTTTATTTCTGAGAGAGCAATTCGACCGATTGTATCTATTGGTAGTATTTTTGCAGGGGGAAGGAAATTATTTGAAATTATTGGGTTCATTAGAAAAGATAATCAGAAGGAGTAAAACATGTCAGATCGAGATGATTTTGGAGCATTTTTAATAGGTTTCATCGTGGGCGGCTTGACCGGTGCAATTACTGCCCTTCTTTTCGCCCCGCAATCCGGCGAAGAGACACGCATAATGATTAAGGATAGAGCGATCGAATTGAAAGATCAAACATCCGAAACAGTAAGTGAAACATTAAGTAAAGCGGAGGATGCAGCAAAAGATGCGGTAAAGCGGGCCGAGGTGCTGCTTGAAGATGCTAAAAAAAAAGCAAACGAAATCGCAGAGAAAGGGCAGGTAATGCTTGAAGAAAGTAAACAAAAGGCAACCAAAGCTGCTACGCGCGTAAAAAAGGCTGATCCACCGAAAAAGGAAGCATAAAATATCTTACGATTATCAAGGCATAACCAGCACCATGATCAATTCGTGCTGGTTATATCTTTAATGACATAAGGAATCTGGCCAATCACATCACTCGCGATTACCGAGCCGGTCTGACCCTGTTTTAAGGCAGCAGCCACCCCTGCTCGAGCATGCAGCCATGCTCCAGCCACAGCAGCATTGAACGCTTTCATACCTTGAGCAATCAGTCCAGCTATCATTCCAGATAGAACATCGCCCGTACCCGCCGATGCCAATGCGGGGGTCGCAATTGGGATAAACGCAGTCCTTCCATCAGGCGAAGCAATTATTGTAACAGCCCCTTTCAAGACAACCACATGTCCCCATTTGGCAGCAAAATTTTTCACAACGCTTTCTCTATCTTTCTGGACTTCATCTATTGTCAATCCTGTTAGCACAGCCATCTCTCCAGGATGAGGGGTTAACACAGCCATTTGTTTTAGCGTATGATGCCAGTTTTTAATATTAGGAAGCAGTTTAAGTGCGTCAGCATCAAACACCAAAGTTGGTTGGTCATAACGTTTTGTTTTTTCCATTATTTTCGATTGACTGGAAAATCCAATCGCAGCTTTTCCGGTATGAGCTTCTTTAAATAGCAGTAGATCCGTTAAGAATTCCAGCGTTTCTTTTTCCTGCCCTACTCCTGGGCCAATTAACATTACTCCCACCCGATCGAGATTTTCCTGGATAACAGCACTCGCATTGCTGTTAATCACACCCATTGAATGAGGTAGAACTATCCACGTACATTCAGGTAATTGCCCAGCAATTGCATCATATATCGCTCCCGGTATCGCAGCACTCACCAATCCTGCTCCAATACGATATGCTGACTCAGCTGAAAGGAGCACTGCTCCACAGTAATTTGTAGATCCTCCCACAATCATGCATGTGCCGAATGTGCCTTTATGGGCATCCAGCGGACGAGCGGGGAGCATCATACGCACCATATCTTGATCAACAACAGATGTATGAATGTTTATAAATTCTAGAAGATTTTTCGGGAGCCCAATATCCACAACAACGATTTCGCCAACATATTCAAATGCAGGGAATTTAAGTAATCCTTTTTTTATAGCTGCCATGCATATGGTAAGGTTCGCGTGGAGGGATCCTTCCGCTGTTTCTCCAGTATCACAATCAACTCCTGATGGGCAATCAACAGCCACAATTTCAGGAAGAGTATCAAATTCAGAAAACACTTTGAGTGGTGCAGAAATTGCTTTCCTCAACGGCAGCGTAAATCCCGTACCCAGAACCCCATCCAGAATAATGTCACTTTTTTTGATCAATTCCCGTAATTCAGCAAAGGATGCATCTTCATCAATAGTTACAACCTGACCATTATTTTCAATAATGCTCAATACCAAAGGATCATTTTTCTTCCGACTCTTAACCAAGTAAGTAGCAGCCTGCCATCCCTTTTCTATCAGTTCAGAAAGAGCGATTAAAGTATCACCCCCATTATTGCCAGAGCCAACTAATCCTAAAATGTTTCTTGATTGGGAATGGCCATATCGTTCTTGAATCACATCCGCCAATGCGGACCCAGCGTTAATCATCATTTGATCATATCCGAGCCCTCTTTCATTGGCCTCTCTTTCAAGAGTGATCATCTGCGATACAGTAACCAGTTCCATCGTGTGTTGTTCTCCCTTCCTCATTAAAACACACATCCGTAATTATTCAAAATCTCATTCGGTTATAATTTCTCGCATGCGTCGATATTTATACATTGGGGTATTTAGCGCAGGTGCTGCCACTCTCGCTGTGGAACTCTCTGCCTCGCGGCTATTGGGTAACTATTTTGGATCAAGCAATTTAGTTTGGGCAGTGATCATTGGATTGATACTGATCTACCTATCAGTTGGATATTCCATTGGGGGAAAATGGGCAGACCGATCCCCAAAATACGAGACTTTTTTTGTGATTCTCATTTGGGCAGCACTATTCATTGGTGTCATCCCGCTCGCATCACGCCCAATCCTCAGGTTCGCTAGCAGCGCATTCGATCAAATGCAAATCGCCGCAATGGTCGGATCATTTCTATCTGTCCTGCTCTTATTCAGTATTCCGATCACATTGCTGGGGACTGCTTCGCCATTCGCCATCCGCCTTGCTCTTGAAAATAATAAAGAGACCGGGCAAACCGCAGGAAGAATCTATGCAATTTCCACAGCTGGTTCATTCATTGGCACTTTTTTACCAGTGCTTATCCTTGTTCCAACCATTGGGACATACCGTACGTTCATAAGTATCAGCTTTTTATTAATAGTTGTCTGCCTGATAGGGATCTGGGCGACAGTAAGTCTACGAAAAATGATAGTCTATCTTTGGATGCCTTTTTTACTTCTAATTCTCTCCATTATCGGATTAAGAGGATTTGACAAACAGGCACAGGGCATCATCTTTGAGAAAGAATCTGCCTATAACTATATCCAGATACAGCAGACAAATGATTACCACATCCTTCGTTTAAATGAGGGGCAGGGTATCCACTCAATTTTCCACCCGACGCAATTAGACTTCCATGGCCCATGGGAACAAGTCCTATCCGCACCATTCTTCAACGCTGCTCCAATCGATCAGGGTCAAGTCAAACGGATAGCAATCCTTGGGTTAGCAGGCGGAACAAGCGCCAACCAGATCAGGGTTGCCTTTCCGCAAACGATCATTGATGGGTATGAGATTGATAGTGAGATCATCAACGCGGGATTTGATTTTTTTGGATTGAAAAATAATTTTTTAAATATATATGTTGAGGATGCCCGCTGGGGGATTACACATAATGATAATAAATATCAGGTGATTAATGTAGATGTTTATAATCCTCCTTATATCCCCTGGCATCTTACCACGCGGGAATTTTTCTCAGAGGTCTATAACCACTTAAGCGATGAAGGTGTTTTGGTGATCAATGTTGCCCGTGTATCTGAAGAGCGCGGATTGCTGCACTCACTTTTCCAAACAATCAATTCCGTTTTCCCTTCAACATATATCGTAGATATACCCGGCACTTTCAACTCAATGATCTTCGCAACAAAATCAGTCACATCAGAAAACAACCTCATTGATAATTATTTTGTCTTAATGTCCGAGCCAGATTCACATCCATTAGTCCTTTCTACACTTGAAAGGACAATTCTAAATTTGCAATCCCCCCCATCAGAAGGGTACATTTTCACCGATGACAAAGCGCCGGTGGAAAAGATCACTAACTCTATGATTCTTAGATTTATCTTATCTGAAGAAATAGAAAATCTACAATGAAAAATAACTTTCGGATATTTCTCTTGCTAATATCAATTCTCACACCAATTTTTCTTATCACTTCAGGAATGAGAACAGCGTTGTCTCCTGTTTTTGTGAACCTCGAATACAAATTACCGAATTTTCCTCCCGATACGCATGGATTCTCAACAGAAGAGCGGTTGGTTTGGGCAAATTATTCGATCCGGTACTTGTTGGGCAAAGTCTCAGAAGAAGAATTTTCTACCCTTCAATTTCCCGATGGAACGCCGCTGTTCAATGAACGCGAGATTTATCATATGATTGATGTCCGCGATCTTACTCTTGTCCTGCTTGCCATCTGGCAAATATTGTTTGGATTTTTCACGATTGTTTTATTCATAGGATGGAAGAATAATTGGCAGCGTGCATTATTACGCGCGTTGGAAGACGGAGCAAAAATAACCTTAGCAATTATTATCGCAATATTGATATACGTTTTAATCAACTTTAACCAATTATTCACACTTTTCCACCAGATATTCTTCGAGGGTGATAGCTGGTTGTTCTATCTTTCAGATACACTTATCCGCTTGTTCCCGATCAAATTCTGGCAGGATCTTTTCATCTACATTTGTAGCTTCTGTATCCTCACAAGTTCAATATTAATTATTTTTGGTAGATCAGTTAATAAAAACAGAAACATAGAGTTGATCTAAGCTTCTGTTTAAATTGTGTTTTCAGAGCGAGTTCTTTTTTCTGTTGCGCATATCATTCGCGTTATATCCAAAGGTGGTACCCCTTGGTAACAATTTCTTGAAAAACTTGAATTGAAAGGGAAGCTGGATTCAAGTCTCAAGTGCAACCGTGATTATTTAAGAATACCACAGGAGA
>CAZBCD010000168.1:0-5342 GCA_964490205.1 uncultured Pelolinea sp.
CGCAGCTTACCTCTCTTACGCTTTCAAAGTTGCACTTGCTAGTTGAATTCAAGTCATATGAATATCGAAGAAGAGGGGTTTTATACCCCATTGGTTGAAACTGCTGATGTTCTGGCTTATATACATATGAGTGAAAGTCATCGGGGTCTTATCGGGACAGGAACAATTGATTGGGATGAGGTATTCCGCGGGTTGAAGGATGCAAAATATACTGGACCATTAGTTTTAGAATCCTTTACACCGTTTAATCCAGATTTCCTTGCTGCGTATAAATTATGGCGATCACCTGAGTACACACCAGAAATTCTCGCTAGAAAAGGGTTGGAATTCCTGAAGGAAAAAGCAGCCGCGTTTGGACTTTAATTGTTTTTGATAAAGGAAAATAATGCTTTATAAGAACTTCCTTGTGGAAACGAATAAATTAGTAATATTATTAGAGCATAGGATTATTGGAACTTAACAACCGCCATATCCGGGTAAAAAGGCGTATTAACCACAAAATAATCCACATATGGGAGTATACAGAGACTTTGCATGGGTATAGGACTCACATAAGCCCTTGGTCGTTGGTTTACTTATACAGGCACAGGCAAATATTCTCCACGCTTCACAAGAGTGAAGCACGGAGACCCATGAAGCGAGGTGGCGTCAGCCAACATTCGCTAAGGGGATATGCTTGCTATTCATTTTTCTAAGCGATCCACTCCGCGAAAGTGGCAGACCTATCTATTTACCACTTCGAACATAATGAATTAATTATGAGATTATGATTGTAAATCTATAGCGCATTACATAAGGATGGTTTATTTCTTTATTCGCTTTGAGATCATTTTCACCACTCCTATAAGGATTAGCAATAATCCGGCCACGATTAATAAAAAACTGGCCATACCAACAACCATACCCATGTTGAAACCGCACATACCATCACCTGGTTGGCTGGAAACCTGTAAATAGTTATCACCACAATACAACTTGCCGATCACACTGGAAAAACCGTAATTGGTAATCCGTTCGATGAACAATGTTATGCCGCCGATGGCAAATAACACCAGGCCGTTAAATAATGCCTTATTCTTATATTTCATTGAATTCCTCCAGAATTTTATCCAAGTACAATATCATGTGTATATGGTACCTGTCAATAAGCTTATCTAATTCTCTAAAACGTAAATGCTTGAAACTTAGATGCCACCATATATGGGAATAAAGAAAATATCAAAAAATAGACCATATATAGAGGTTGTGAGAGTCCTTGTTTGGTCAGAGGGCTCATAGTAACATTCAGTTTTTTGTGTGCTTGAAAAGAAGGTATTAGCCTATTCGCTCTGGTATCCTACTATAATTAACTCTAATCAATTTATTCAATGTAAATGTTCTCCAATAATAAAAGATTCCAAAGCGAAATGGATTTAATTTATGATAGGCAAAGCGCCATTTTTTTGCCGCAGACACTGAAGTTTTATGGTGATTTGTTTTCACTGGTTGAATAACCAGAAACTTTAACTCTTGATTTAGCCCATTCTATATAAGCAGAAAGGAAAATAAAAAATGATTGTATGTTGCGGAGAAGCTCTGATTGATTTTGTCCCATCCGCGGATGGCCATCACTATAAACCCTGCTCTGGAGGCTCCATACTTAACATCGCTACCGGCCTTGGGCGTATGCAAATTCCAGTGCGGTTTTTTTGCCCTATCTCCACAGATTATTTTGGGAATATTCTGGCAAATCATTTAGTCGATAATGGAGTGGATATCAGTTTATGTCCGCGGATGGAAGGTCAGACTACCCTTGCTTTTGTAAGCCTGCCCACAGAAGGTGATGAGGAACCTCAATTTGCTTTTTATTCGAATGGTGCTGTAGATCGAAACCTGGCACCCGATCAACTTCCCGAAGATTTCAACGAAGATGTAAAAGCTATCCATTTCGGTTCGATCTCACTTGTTCTGGAGCCGGGGGCGAGTACTTATGAGACATTGATGAAGCGAGAAAGCAGGCAGAAGATTTTAACACTGGACCCTAATGTGCGGTCAGCGATTATCGATAATCAAAAAGCTTACCAGAAAAAATTTGAAGGATGGGTAGCCCTTGTTGATATTTTGCGGTTGAGCGATGCAGATATGGAATATTTATATCCGGATAATGAAATCGAGGATTTGCTTCCTATCTGGTTCGGCACAGGTTTAAGTTTGGTGATTCTCACGCAGGGTGCAAAAGGCGCAAAGGCTTTCTCACCGAAAGGATTGAATATATTCGTGCCGGCTCATAAAGTGAAAGTGAAAGACACCGTTGGGGCAGGTGACACCTTTTTCTCAGCGGTATTAACTTATTTATATGAGAATGAATATTTAAATAACCGTACCGAGCTGGTCGATATCAAAGCCAGAGACATGGAAGACTGCCTGTTTTTTGCTTCAAAAGCAGCAGCCATCAATTGTACGAGAGAAGGAGCGAGCCCACCCTATAGACAAGAGATGGAAGAAAAAGAAGCAGGTTGATCTAAAATCCAGATATATTACTGGGATGCTATCCATTACCATGTATGAGAAACTGCATGCCACAAGGCTAAGTTGAATGGCGTGGCCCGGAGGTTAAAAGTCAGCGATATAAGAAGAGGGCTCTTAACCCCTGGAGGTCCCTGGTTCGAATACCCAAAGAGTACTATAGTCCAAGATCCGCTGCTTTTTATATCTAAAGCGCTTAATCAGGCGCTTTTTTGTTTGCATAAAAGAACGAGAAATGATTTTAATATCAGTACCCCTGCAGGAGGGAAGGGTACTCGGGTTTGTGGGGTAAAGATATTTCAGCAAAATATAAAGCGCAAGCAGCTGCTTGCGCTTTATATAAGTTTACAGGTTATCTTACAGTAATAGGATTATCGGGGTTCTGAGCAGGATCAAAGAGATGGAAATTCTCCATGTTAAAAGCAACCTGAACCGTTTCGCCAATCTTATAACTTGTTCGAGGGTCAACACGCGCGATAAAATTATAATTTTTTGCAGCGAGGTGAAGGAAAATCTCATTCCCCATCAACTCGGCAACGTCAACTTTGCACTCTACCATCGCGGGTTTAATGTTAGCCGGTAGATAATCTGGGTTGTGAATGTCCTCGGGCCGTATACCAAAAACAACTTTCTTATTGTCATAAGCCTGGTAGGTTTTGACGCGTTCCTTTGGTATCTCAACTCTGAAAACACCTGCATCAATGAACAGTTTACTCCGCTCTTTCTTGACAACAGCCTGGAAGAAGTTCATGGCTGGGGAGCCGATGAAACCGGCTACAAAGAGATTGTCAGGTGTATCATACAGCTTTTGGGGTGTATCCAGCTGCTGCAGTTTTCCGTGATTGAGTACAGCAATACGAGTACCCATCGTCATCGCTTCCACTTGATCGTGAGTAACATAGATGAATGTAGTTTTTAGATTTTGATGCAGCTTTGTGATCTCGGCACGCATTTGCACGCGCAGTTTGGCATCTAAGTTGGATAATGGTTCATCAAAGAGAAAGACCTGGGGTTTACGCACAATAGCGCGGCCAACGGCAACGCGTTGTCTCTGACCACCTGAAAGTGCGCGTGGTTTTCGGTTGAGCAGCTCTTTTATATTAAGAATTCTTGCTGCTTCTTCAACCCGCTTTTTAATTTCATCTTTGGGTGTTTTGGATAGTTTTAATCCAAATGCCAGATTGTCAAACACGGACATATGTGGATAAAGAGCGTATGACTGGAAAACCATCGCGATATCGCGGTCTTTGGGAGCAACCTCGTTAACCACCCTGTTTCCGATCTTTATCTTTCCTGATGAAATATCTTCCAAACCCGCCAAGCAGCGCAGGGCGGTGGTTTTACCGCATCCCGAGGGACCGACTAAAACCAGGAATTCTTTGTCGTCAATATCAAAGTTGAGATCATTGACGGCTACCACATCACCGAACTTCTTGACAACGTGGTCGTAAGTAACGCCTGCCATTTCTTTCTCCTTTCGGTATGAATATAGTGAAATCATTATATATTAATTTTTAAGAAATTTCTACTTGACTTCCGAAACGTTTAAGTCTATAATAATTAATATCCGAAACGTTTAGAATTCTTCAACGATCAAATCATATTCTTTAGTATTAGTATTGACAAGTGATCACATTAAAAGATATCTCAAAAAGAGTAGGAAAATCAATTACCACTGTTTCCAGAGCGCTTAATGATTACGATGATGTGAACCAGGAAACGAAAAAGATGATCCAGGGGGTTGCAGAAGAAATGGGTTATCGGCCGAATATTATTGCACAGCGCCTTCAAAAACAGAAAACTGATACCATCGGTTTTATCGTTCCCACTTTCGGCCCACGTTTTTCGGATCCGTTTTTCAGTGAATTTCTTGCCGGAGTGGGAAATATAGCTTCAGATTTAGGCTTTGATCTATTGGTTTCCACCCAGCCACCTGGTGAAAAAGAATATAAGGCCTACCATAGAATGATGGATGGCCGCCGCGTTGATGGTTTTATTATCGTTCGAACCCGCTGCAACGATAACCGAATTAATGATCTGCTTGAGCGGGGTTTTCCATTTACCGTCTTTGGGCGCACGGAAGGCCGTAATGATTTTCCATATGTTGACGAAGACGGCGCTTATGGTATGCGGCAGATTGCAGATCATCTGGTTAGTTTGGGCCACACACGGATTGGCTGTATCGCCCCTGACCCTGAGTTGATGTTTGCAGCGACAAGATTGAAAGGATTAAAGGAAGGGTTGGCGGCGCATAACATTACATTAAATGGATCTATGCATAAAATAGGGGATCTAACACAAAAGGGTGGTTATCTACAATGTAAATCGCTTATGCGTGAATCTAACCCTCCCACCGCTATTGTAGCCTGTAATGACCTGATGGCTCTTGGAGCAATAAGCGCTGTCCAAGATTTGGGGCTGGAGGTTGGAAAGGACATAACCATTACAGGATTTGATGATATCCCACTGGCTGAATATTGTCATCCCCCACTTACAACAGTGCATCAACCTATTTATCAGATCGGTGGAATGGTTTGTAAAATGCTTATAAAGATTATTATGGATCAGGAATTAGAACAAAAATATATTTTATTAAAACCATCATTAATAATTCGGGAATCAAGCGGAAAGAAGCAGTAGATGAGTTCCCAAAATGAGATTCAAAAAATAGGAGGTGTTTATAAAAAAAGACACGAAAAACGATAGCTGTATGGAAGAAAAAAGATAAGAAAGGAATAGGAGAAAAACATGAAAGACTTAAAGAAAATATTTGCAGTTCTGTTTTGTATGTCGTCAAAACATTTGAGACAAAAGTTGCAATTTGCTAAGAGACACTT
>CAZBCD010000169.1:0-5274 GCA_964490205.1 uncultured Pelolinea sp.
TTTCAGGATCAAATCAGCGCCCAAGGGCTTCAATGGCGTCGGCCTCGATCACATTAGATAACCAGTCTGGATGGCTGCCAATTGAATATTCTGAAGTAAATATTTCACGCAGGGCATATAGAAATGGGGAAAATGAGTACCTCATAAATAATGAACGCGTTAGATTAAGAGAGATCAATGAACTTCTCGCGAATTCTGGACTCGCCGAGAGAAACTATACTGTCATAGGGCAGGGATTGGTAGATTCCGCTCTCAGTTTACGGCCTGAAGACAGGCGTCGCTTTTTTGAGGAAGCTGCTGGGATTGGGCTGTACCGTTCTCGAAGAGTTGAAGCTATCCAAAAATTGGATAAAACGCAAAGGAATAATGAGCGGATAAACGATATTCTCATAGAATTAGAACCAAGAATTCGTTCGTTAGAAAAACAACAAGAAAAAACAAAAACATATCTGCAGATTGATGCTGACCTCAAATTACTCCTGAATGATTGGTATGGGTATCACTGGCATACAACACAAAAAAATCTAGAAGCAGCTGTCGCATTCAATACACAGCAGCAATCTAAATTGGATAAGAGCAGAGAGCTCAGACAAGAACTAGAAAAAAAATTAAGAGATTCTCGGGATTCGCTTCAAGAAAAACGCGAGAAACTTTCTGAATTACATTTGCAGCTATCAAAGCTGCATGTTGAAAAAGAAGAAAATACACGTCAACTGGCAATACTGGAAGAAAGGGAAAAAGCACAAAACTCACGTATTCTTGAGATTGAGAATACGATAAATAAAGCGAAAGATAAGAAATCAGTTCTTGAAGAGGAAATCGCAGAATTAAACGATCAAAAGAAAGCTGATCAATTCGAATTCCAAATAATCGAAGAATCTTTGGGAAGTGCTAAAGAATTACTTGAAAAGCGACTTGCCCAACGTTCAAGAATAAATACATCGATTTACAACAGAGAAAACAAGCAAAATAAGGATCAACAGGAATTCCTTCGGTTGAAGACCCTGACTGAAGGATTGCGACATCAAATAAAAATGCAATCTTCTGATGCTGAAAAAATAAAATTGAATACTGAAGAAACCCAAAAAGATTATGAACAAGTAAAAGTTGAGTTAGAGAAATTACTCGCACAGAAGAAAGATCTTGCTCAAGAAATAAATACTATTGATGATGAGAAATCCATGCTTATAGAGACTCTTGATGCAGACGTGGCTGAAATAGAAGAACTGTATCAGCAGAAACAGAAGAACGAACAAATACTTGTCAAATTAAAATCTGATTTCAATCTGTTGGTTGAAGCAGAAGAAGCTATGGCGGGTTTTTCTTCCGGAGCGAAAAATATATTTGAAGCTGTCCGTGCGGGAAAACTCACAGGAAAATTTTCACTGATGATGGATCATCTTAATGTTCCAAAAGGATACGAAATAGCGATTGCAGCTGTATTGGGGGCTGCGATAGAAGGCATAATTATAAAATCCGATTCAGATACTGAAAGCGTCCTTGATTTTATAAAAGCTGCCAAGGTTCCACGCACCATGTTGGTGGTAAATAAGAAATCCGCTTATGAATTAGAAAAAAGGATTGTCCATGGGAACTATACAGTTGCGTCAGAATTGGTATCTACGAATGAAAAACTTGAACCGTTTATATACAATCTATTTTCAAGCTCCTTGATCGTAAATGATCGTAAAGTTGCGGCGGATTTAGCGCAAAAATTACCTTTAGGATATCGTGTGGTTACCAAAGACGGTGAAGTGTATGCGTCAGACCAAACAATAACAGCGGGAAAGGAATCTAGAGTGCGGTCATTTACACGGAAAAGGGAGAAACAGGCGCTGATCGCTGAGATAGATAACTCAAAGAAAGTTCTTACACAAAACTCTGAATCTTTGGAGGAAGCCGAAGTTAAGAAAAAAGAAATTCAGCGAAAGCTCGAAAAATTAAATGATAAACGGAATAACGTTGATAAAAAAACTAATAAATTATCTCTTGAAGTCCATAAATTGAAAATTGAGCAGGACCAACGGCAAAAACAGTTGGAAAACGAGAATGCCCGCTTAGAAAAATTATTAACTAGCATTAAAGGTGAGGAAACAAATATTTCTGAATTGGAAAAAGAGACTGTTAATCTGGGAGAAAAAGCTGAAGCGCAAAAGGAAGAAATAGAAAATCTTTATAACGATCTAAAAACACTTCCAGTGGAAGATTTGCGATCCAAGCTCACTTCTCTTACATCGAAATATGCTGTGGCGGAACAAATTACAGAGAATAGTGATAAACGTATACAAGAAAAAGAAGTACTTCTTCTGGCAAATCAAGATGCAAGTGATAATAATAAAATAAGGCGAATTGAATTGGAAAACCAATTAGGAAAAAATGGTGAAGAAATAAAAAAGATCAAAAAATCTAACGGGGAGACTACCGAGAAAATTAATGCTCAGATGGTGGATACAAATACCCTTGAAAATACTGTTGAAAATGAGATCACAAATCAGAGTAAGTTCTTGGAGGCAGTAGATGATTCGCGAAGAAAATTTGCGGTTGCTGAACGCCATAAACTTCAAGCAAAAATGAGAGTAGAGAAATTGCGTGACAAAATTGAAGGATATCAGAAAAAAATCAGTGAGGATTTTGGAATTCTGATGGAAGGTGAAGAGAATTCCACATATGGGCCGAAACCGCTTCCTTTCAGTGGAATAGTAGCGAGTTTACCTAAATTGGACAATCTGCCTGAGAATCTCGCTGACCAAATAAACCAGCAGCGCTCACAGCTGCGCCGCTTAGGCCCAACAAACCCAAATGCACAAGAAGAATATACGGAGATAAATAACCGCTATCAATTCCTTTCAGAGCAATTGCAGGATTTAGAAAAAGCGGAGAAAGATCTTCGAACTGTAGTGGATGAACTTGATGGAATGATGAAAAAAGAATTCCTGAAAACTTTTAACAAGGTGGGAATAGAATTCGAGAAAATCTTCACGCAATTATTCGACGGCGGAGAAGCCAAATTAATTATCGAAGATGAGGAAAATATCCTGGATTCTGGAATTGATATTGAAGCTACTCTACCCGACAGGCGAAAACAGGAATTGGCACTATTATCAGGAGGAGAAAGAAGTCTGACTGCTATCGCATTGATATTTTCTCTTCTAAAAATTTCGCCTACTCCTTTCTGCATCCTGGATGAAATCGATGCAATGTTGGATGAATCGAACGTAATGCGAGTTGGCGAACTGTTAAAGGAATTAAGCGATACCACGCAATTTGTTATCATCACACACAATAGAAATACTGTGCAGCTCGCTGACATACTCTATGGTGTAACAATGGGGAAGGATTCTGTCAGTCAAGTAATAAGCTTGAAGCTGGATGAATTGACGGATGAAATGGTTCATTAAAATAGAGGCTGATAATGCGTCAGCCTCTATTTTAGTAATTTACTAATGTTTTTTATTGAATAGCGGGATCATTTGGCACGATGTCTTTCCAGACATCATTTATCTTTATGTCAATATTTTCTTTAATCCCGGCGAACCAATCGTCAAAATAAATATTTTGTTGATAATCATAATCTGACTGGCTGAGCTGGCGGATATCTCGATCTACAAGCTGAATAATATGCCATCCAAACTGTGTTTCAATTGGTTCGCTGATTTGGCCGACTTCCATCCCAAAAGCTGCTTCATCAAACTCACTGACCATTCGACCGCGTGTGAACCATCCAAGATCACCACCGATATCTTTATTACTTGTATCAAGTGAAACATCTACAGCAACATCATTCCATGCTTCCTCTTCAAGGCGTAATACTACAATGATCGCTTCATCGTTTGTTGGTACGAGGATATGGCGTGCCCAGATCTGCTCCTGTTCTAAGGGAACGTCTGCAATCACAGCATCGCGCACTTTCTGATTCATGAGAAAGTGATAGATGTATTTACGCAGATATGTTTCGCTTATATTGATTGTTTCCAATTCGCCCAGATACTGATTATATTCTCCCTGGAACATTTCCTCAGTATAAGGGGTCGCGGTTGGGCCGGGTGTTTGCGTCCGGGCAGCAGTTGTTATAGTGGGTTCCAATGATTCGGTTTCTTTAATACTTTGAGTTGGGTTGATACCAAGGATTGCCTCCTGTGTTTTGGATATAGTGGGTGTAGCCAACACAGCAGGTTGAGGTTCAGGGGTTGGGGTTCCATCGGGGAAGTAGCTAAAGAGATTTTGCACCAGCTTATCAATTTCAATCTCGCTTACTTCAATCCCCATCTCTTCACCCTGCATTGCGATAATTTCATCATCAATAACATCGTTGAGTACCATTTCACCGAACACTTCGACGTTGTTGAGTTCGGATGCAATCTGCTGCAGCTGCTGCTCATAAACATCTGCTGCGTTGGGTTCTTCAGCAAGAATCTGGTATTGAGCGTATAGAACTTGGAACTGCTGTATATAAGAGTTGCGCTCTAATCGAACCCGCGCTTTATAGTATTCGTTGTCAATTTTTTGCCCATCTATTTCCGCGACCGGGATTTTGTCTTTTAAAACTGTTGTATATAGAATGGCATATCCGACCATACCAAGAATCAGAACTGCGGTGATGATAAAACCGATCACAATCAGCATGTTTCTCTTTTTTTCCTTAGCTAAGCGAACGCGCGGGTTGCTTTTTGTTTTTTCTTTTTTTCGTGGAGACATTTTTTACTCCATTAGCTATTAACGGATCTTTTCTTCCCAGGTGCCGCCGGTGAATGGCAGCAGTGCTATATGCCGCGCACGCTTGATTTCCCGCGCAACAGTTCGCTGATGCTTTGCACAAGTACCAGTTTGACGTCGCGGTCTGATCTTGCCTTCTTCAGAAGTAAATTTTCTTAATAATGTTGTGTTCTTGTAATCTATCGCCAGTGTTTTATCCGAACAAAATTGGCAGTACCTGGGTTTTCGCACATAACGCGTATTATACCGCCGTCGTGGTCTCTGTTCGGAGCCTCTGCTTCTGCCACCAACGTTTGTTTCATTTGCCATTACGACTCCTTAATTTAGGCTGACCGGCTGAATGGCCGATCAATGAATATTATTTCGCGACAATCATATGCCGCATCACGGGTTCGAGAATCGTCATATTCCTCTCTAATTCTGCGATCGATGTGGGGGGCATGGAAACTTCAAGAAGATAATAAATACCTTCGTTCTGCTTCTGGATCTCGTATGACATGCGGCGCTTGCCCCATATATCAGTCTTGTCTATACTTCCACCACTATCTGTGATCCAACCTC
>CAZBCD010000170.1:0-5265 GCA_964490205.1 uncultured Pelolinea sp.
ATTTTCTGCTACCCGCCCTGGGGCCAATTCTATATAATATTGGGCAGATCTTCGGGGCAGTCTTTTTATCACCTGAAAATGGGTACACAATCGGATCATTAACTTTACCCACCATGCAGCTAGGAGTAGATGGGCTTGTATTTGGTGTGCTGATAGGTTCCGTTCTTTATTTCATCATCCAAATACCCGGTTTAATCATATATCGATTCAAATGGACACCATTGATCAACCTAAGCGATCCTGACGTCCAAAAAATTATGGTCATGCTTGGACCGCGAGTTGTAAGCATGCTGTTTTATCAGCTTACTTTTATCGCCCGCGACAACATCGCCTCCCATCTCGCACTGGGATCAGTAACCGCTCTCACTTACGGCTGGATGATCCTTCAGGTACCAGAAACATTAATTGGCACAGCAATCGGAACTGCCCTCCTCCCCACATTATCCGAGTATATTGCGAAAGAGGATTTGACAAGATTTGAGGAAACCATTCAAAACGTAGGACGTGTTCTGGTCGCTCTCGCTATACCAGCTGCAATCCTCTTATCCGCTGCACTAGAACCTTTCCTCGCGTTCGCATTTGGTTTTAATGCTTCTGGAACTAATCTACTGATGGATGTTACTCGTGCGTTTCTTGTTGGCCTATTAGGACATATATTCCTGGAATTAGGCGCGCGTATATTTTTTGCACAGCAGAACGCCAGAATACCCTTAATTGGAGCGGGAATTAACCTCTTCTTATTTATAATCTTTAGTAATTTATTAGCCGATCTTCTTGGAGCAGTTGGTGTTGGTTTTGCAGACGCAATCGCATTCAGCGGGCAGGCATTGTTCTTGATGGGGATATACAAAATCTACCTCTTTAAAAGTGAAAAAGGACAATATCAATCTATAATATTCCTGAAGAAAATCATGCCTGAAAAGAAAATGATAATAACACTCCTTCGTACCCTTGCCGGGAGCATGGTTGGAGGGACGACGATTTGGCTGGTGATCAATCATCTACAATGGAATTTGAATTATCTTGGTCTCGGTATATTCGCCGCCTTTTTAGGATTATTAACAACAATTCTGTTTATCATCCCGGAATTGCGTTTGTTACTCAGACTATGAAATTTCAATAAAGGTATAATAACGCGCATGAACAGCAAGAAAATTGAAGACACACAGCCAATTATTATTAATTCTCGTGAAGAATTAACGAAAAAAAATCCTGTTACCGCCAATCTTAGCGATACACAGTCTATTCAGGTTAAACCCAAGCGCTGGAAATCAATCCTTTTAGGATTGTTGTTGGTCCTCCTCTTCGCTATTAGTGGTGGGGGAATTGGTTATTTCAGTGGTATACAGCAGCGGATCTCACAGGAAAATGAAGAAGTAATCACTCAGGCAGCAATACATTATCATTATGGCATTCAGGAGTTGGATGCGGGAAATTACGAGTTGGCTCGCACCCAGCTCGAATATGTGCTTCAGATCTATCCGGATTTCCCCGGCGTTAAGGAAAAATATACCGAAGTAATGGTGAAGTTAGCAGGCGCATCTGGACCAGCTGAGCAGATCAATCAGCCTGCCCCAACAACAGATACACGTGGAGCGGAAGCACTATTTAACCAGGTATTGCAGGAGATACAAACACAGCAATGGTCACTAGCAATCCAATCCCTCGAAGCACTGCGCAATGAAGATTATACATACCGCACAGTAGAAGTGGATGGAATGTACTACACAGCTCTTCGGTACCGTGCAGTAGAATTGATTGTTAATGAGGGAAATCTTGAGGAGGGATTATATTTCCTGGCATTGTTGGAAAAATATGCGCCCCTGGACCATGACGCTGTTAATTATGCAAGTTGGGCACGTCTCTATATCGCCGGAGCGAGTTTCTGGGATATTGACTGGCCACAGGTCGTTAATTACTTCGGCCAGTTAGCTGCGGCTAGGCCTTATTTGCATGATGGGAGCGGATGGACAGCTACCGACCGTTACCTGAAGGGTTCAGAATATTATGGTGATCTACTGGCAAGCGAAGGGAACCATTGTGAAGCGATCCAACAATACCAGAATATCCTAAATTATTCTGCCCTTGATTTCATCCAGGTTAAATATGATCAATCCTACATATTATGCTACCCGCCTACAGCCGTTCCTCAACCTACTGAAACACAATCACCGGAAGACACAACAACACCGGAAGACACAACAACGCCGGAAGACACACCCACGCCGACAACGCCGGAAGACACACCCACGCCGACAACGCCGGAAGAGGACTGAGAATAAAATCCTGCTGCTAATTGAGCAATAAAATATCCGACTTGTTATTTTTTTATCGCGATAAGATCGTGTATCAATGCGCCTGTAACACGAGTATTCACTAATTCCCCCGGTTTAATGATTCCCTGCACCAAGACCAATCCGTCAATCTCTGGTGCATCACGGTATGAACGAGCGATGGAAATTCCATCTCCGTTTCCTTCGATAAGAACCTGCATATCTTGATCAATAAATGCCTGATTTTTCTTCAGGGAGATTTCTTCCTGTGCCCGGGCAAGATTCTGGATACGCTCATTTTTTAATTCTTCTGGAATATCATCCTTCATTTGAAACGCATAAGTCCCTGCTTCATGATAATAAGGAAATATTCCTACGTGGTCAAACTCAATTTCCTCTATAAAATCAATCAATTCCCTATACTCTTGCTGCGTTTCACCAGGGGAACCAACAATAAATGTAGTGCGTAGTGCTAAATCCGGTATTGCTGATCTCATTTGCCGTATAGTCTGTTTTACTTTTTCCATATTTGAGGGACGGCGCATGCGTTTCAATACACTTGGATGAGCATGTTGGAGTGGAATATCTAAATAAGGTAATACCTGAGCATTCACTTTCATTACTTTAATTAGTTCATCAGAGATGGAGCCTGGAAAAGTATACATAATTCGTATCCACGGGATAGCTTGAACCACTTCAACCAAAGATGATAATAAATACGGTAGTCCATCTCCTAATCCAATATCTCGTCCGTAAGCTGTGGAATCCTGTGCGATCAGGATAATTTCTTGAATCCCCATCCTTTCTAATTGCTGGGCATCTTTTATAATATCCCGCACCGGTCGGCTGACCATCGGCCCTTTTATCAAAGGTATTGCGCAATACGCGCACCTGCGGTCGCACCCGTCTGCAATCTTCAGGTATGCACTTTTCCCTAGAACAGCATATCGGGGTGTTTTATTTGGTCCCGGTAAAATGGATTCGGTTTCCGGAAAATAAAAATAAGGAGAGGACGGGTTCCCGCCTAAATGTCGGATAACTTTAATTATTTCCCCCCACCGCCGTGTGCTGATAGCTGCATCTAAACCATTTACTAATTCTTTCAGATGTGTTTTTTCTCGTTCACTCATGCAACCAGCTGCAATTAGAAATTGACCCTTCCGTTTCTTGTCTGAAAATTCTTGCAGGACCTGAATGGACTCGACTCTTGCCGGTTGAATAAATCCGCATGTATTTACAATGATCACATCGGAATCCTCAGGATTCATACTGGTCTGAAACCCGGAAGATTCAAGTATCCTCTTCATCGAATGAGAATCAACTGTGTTTTTTGCACACCCTAATGATTCTATATAAAAAGATTTGATCTTATTGGCTGCGGGCATAAGTAGTAAACATTCTATCATCATCCAAAAATTGCCGTCATTATTAATGATATTTTCGCTTGAAAATCATCTCTATTTCTTTGTGTATAGGATTAAGCTATAATTTCATGCTAGGAGCCAAAATAATCAATGAGTAAAATTTGTGTTATTGGAACTGGGTATGTAGGATTGGTAACCGGTGTATGTTTCGCTGACTTAGGAAACGAGGTACAGTGTCTCGACATCAATGAAAAACGAATTAAGGAATTAAAAAATGGCATAATGCCATTTTATGAGCCAGGGTTGGAGGAGATAGTAGATCGCAATGTAAAAGCGAAGCGATTATTCTTCACAACCGATTATGAAGCAGCGCTAAAACAGGCGGAGTTTGCCTTTATCGCAGTCGGTACACCTTCAGGTGTAGACGGGGAAGCAGATTTGCAATATGTGCGCAATGTGGCTAAAAAAATAGCTGCGGTAATTGACCATCCTATTATTGTGGTCAATAAATCAACTGTTCCTGTTGGTACCGGAGATTGGGTGGCTGATATTATCACAAAAGAACATGGGAACGATAAGTTGGATTTTTCAGTCGTATCTAATCCCGAGTTCTTACGTGAGGGAAGCGCAATCATTGACTTTATGCAGCCAGATCGAGTTGTACTCGGATCATTAGATCGGACAGCGGCTGAGAAGGTTGCCAAATTATATTATTCTTTGCATTCCCCCATTTTAATCACAGATCTGCGAACAGCCGAAATGATTAAATACGCTTCAAACGCTTTCCTGGCAACAAGAATATCTTTTATTAATGAAATAGCCAATATTTGCGATGAGCTGGGTGCTGATGTTAGGGAAGTAGCCGATGGAATGGGGCTGGATAAACGTATCGGCCGCAGTTTCCTCGATGCTGGATTAGGTTGGGGGGGGAGCTGTTTTCCAAAAGATGTCAAAGCTCTTGCCCACATGGCTGTTCTTCATAACAGCCAACCACAATTACTGCAAGCGGTTATGGATATCAACCGCAATCAAAGACGGCGTGTAGTCTATAAACTACGCAATGTTTTCAATGGATCCCTTTCTGATAAGAAAATTGGGATCCTTGGCTTATCCTTCAAGCCGAATACAGATGATACGCGGGAAGCACCGGCTACCGAAATTATTCATTTACTGCTTAATGAATCTGCGACTGTTCAGGCCTATGACCCACAGGCAATGGGAAACGCAGCCAAAGAACTCCCTGAAATCACATTATGCAAAGACCCTTATGAAACCGCAAACGGAGTAGATGCACTCATTTTAGCTACTGAATGGAATGAGTTTAAGCAGTTGGATTTTGATAAGATTTTTAGCCTTATGCGTACTCCTGTCCTGATAGACGGCCGCAATCAGTGGGATAGTAAACGCCTGCGCGATATAGGATTTACGTATTTTGGCATTGGGCAGGGAAACCATGTAAAGAATGGTTCCCAATCTAAATAATATTTCAAATCATTTAATAATAAAGCAACTCCTTGAATGCTTTGGCTATCTTCTGCAAGGATTTATTTATTTAATATCAAACGCCCTAAAACATTACTTGGATTCAAGTATCAAGTGCAACAGTGATTATTTAAGAATACCACAGG
>CAZBCD010000171.1:0-5256 GCA_964490205.1 uncultured Pelolinea sp.
AAAAGTATTTTGGTTAAAATTATACCAATCAATGATTAAGTTATTATTAAAATGACCTAAATGGGCTGATTATAAGGAATTTCTAATAAAAAAAACCCGCATTTTGCGGATTTTCTATTCTCTATGCTTACACTCTTGTAACATAGTCTCCGTTTCTAGTATCCACTTTGATAATATTGCCTTCTTCAACGAAACCTGGTGTATTCACTATGGCGCCAGTTTCTACAGTTACTCTTTTTGTAACTCCTGTAGCTGTATCGCCCTTAACAGAAGAATCTGCCTTTGTGACCAAGAGATCGACTGTGGTGGGTAATTCTACATCTAATGGTTCATTTTCGAAGAAAGTAAGTTTTACTTCAGTTCCCTCTTTTAGAAAAACTGCTTGTTCTCCGATCACTTCTTTTGAAATTGCGGGCTGCTCAAAGGTTTCCATATCCATGAAATAATATAGGTCTCCATCTGGATAAAGGAATTGAACATTATGATATTCCAAGCGTGCATCCTGAACACGTTCACTTGAACTGAATGTTTTGTCAATAGTTGCGCCTGTTCTCAAATTACGTGCTTTTACACGAATAGTTGCAGCACCCCGACCAGGTTTATGGTGTTGATAATCTAAAACTTTAAATAAATCCTTACCTATTAGAAATGTGACACCTTTACGAAGTTCGTTTGCATCGATCATATTGAATCCTTTTATTTAGAGATATCCCGAATATTATAGCTGACCAAAATAATCTATTGTAAGGAAAATAAGCGGAGGATTTCCTCCGCTTATTTCTTATTATCCTAATTCAGGTTCAATTAAACCATAACTTCCATCTCTTCGTTTATATAAGACGTTGATCGCATTAGTATAGGCGTTGAAAAAAATGAAGAAATCTTCATGCCCAAGTAAATTCATCTGTTCAACTGCTTCCAATTCATCCATTGGGATGAGTCTGAATTGCTTGCGACGGGCTATCAGTGGTTTTTCTTTGTCATAGCTGATTTCTTCTAGCAACTCAGAGGTGGGGGTTGCACCGTTTCGGCTTCTATATTTCTTCCCTTTGTATCTTTCGATTTGACGTTCAATTTTATCTAAAACTTGGTCGACGGCAGTTTTTATATCGAACGATCTCTCCTCAGCCCTAAGGATAAACCCGCGACCGCGCAAAGTTATTTGTGCGACAAAACGATTTGCGGGTTCTCGCGCTGTTTTTATGAAGGCAAGATCAATCCTTTTCTCGTCAATCTGGTTAAGGTAGCGGTCCAACCGAGACGCTTTTTTCTCAATGTAATCATTAAGATCTTGAGAAAGTTCTAGATTTTTTACAAAAACATCAGTCTTTGAGCTCATATGGTCTCCTTTTTCAATTGATTGGATTTTTGGTTCGTGCAACAGTGAAACAGACAACTTTTTGTGCTCCTGCAAGTTTTAGTGCTTTAGCACTTTCATTCAGGGTAGAACCTGTTGTAACAATATCATCTATCAGAAGAATGGATTTATTATTACATGTAGATTTTTCCGCACGGAAGGCATTTTTCATATTTATTTTGCGTTCCTCGTAGTTCAGGCCAACCTGTGATTTTGTATCACGAGAGCGGATTAATGCGTGATCATACAGTGGGATATTAAAATACTCAGAGATTGGTTTCGCTAATAAAAAAGATTGGTTATAACCTCTCGCTATTTCTCGTTTTTCTCCTAGTGGTATAGGAACAATCATATCAACTGAAACATCCCAATTCTTGATGAAGTGAATGAGTGGTTTGGCTATGTATTCAATAATACCGAATCCGCGTTTGTATTTTATTTTTTGAACGACTTGTTTAAGGACTCCAATATAGACACCCCAGGATCTTGCTTGCTCAAATGAGGGATGTAATTTCATGCAATTACTACAATTTATGCCTGTTTCGATAATTCCCCCACAAACCAGACATATTTTATGGTTTGATATGATTTCAATTGTTTTATAACAATCGAGGCATATTTCATATCCAATTCTTCCACAATAACAACAAAACGGAGGATAAACGAGGTCTATTATCCGCCAACAACTGAAAGGTAACTTTAAAATAGGTTTTTCAAAAGCTTCTTCTATTTGCATATCAGTTTAATTTCAAACTTGATTTATACGTTCTGTAATAGATTCTGAATGAAATTACTAATGGCCGGCCCGAAAAGTTTCACGATTATTAAAATAAAAAGAACAATAATGATAATCAATAATAAGTATTCAATAATTCCCTGCCCTTTGATATACTTTGGAAATCCCATTAATTCAATCTCCTCTTTTCTCACAGTATATACCAAAGGTAAATGTTCTTGCAACTTATTTCCAAAAAGGACGTATTTAAATTAAGAAAGTGATAGGATATTTATTGTTTTCTTATGAAAAATCGCTATAATCAAAATAGAACAATAAAAAAGACGGAGGAGTCGAATGAATGACATTCTCGAAAGAGTAACAGGAGAAAGTGATTTTATAAAGAAAATATTTGGCAAGTTGCCTGGATTTCGGGGTTATGTAGAGCGGGAAGATCGCCGCAATGCGGACAAATTACTTCGGGAGAGTATCGCAGAACGGTTCGAAAACCTGTGGCGTCGAATTTCTTCCTTACAAAAAGAGGCAATATCAAACGGTGAAATCGAGAAAATCGACGATCTCGAATCTTCAGCTATCAAGCTTCGGCAGTTCATAGATCGTGTAAAAACTGCTTCCTACGGGTATGCCGGTTTCTTTGATGTGATAAAGGTAAATACCGAAGAACTAAACGCAATTTATCAATATGACCTGAAAATGCTGGAATTAGAAGACGAAATCTCAAGAGCGATTGATAATATAGAATCTTCATTTGGTACAGATGGATTGCCAGCTGCAATTAGACATCTGACAACTTTATCCCAAAGCTGTTTGGATAACTTTAACCAAAGGAAAGAAGTCATCGTCAAAATGGGGGAATCTGAAATAATTGAAGAGATGAATCCCATAGAAGAAATGAAAAAAGATAAAAACGAGGAGAAATAAAAATGGCAAGAATCTTTGATGTTGTTGAACATGCAAGTGAAATGAGGGATGAACTTGTCCATCGATTTCCCGAAAAGGGAATAGCAGATCTGAGGATTGGTTCACAGGTTATTGTTCGAGAAAGTCAAAAAGCTGTTTTCTATAGGGATGGAAAAGCATTAGATGTTTTTAATGCGGGACGACATACTATCGCTACAGCAAATATTCCACTTCTGGTAAATTTAATTGGAAAAGCTTTTGGCAACCGCACTCCTTTTACAGCTGAAGTATATTATGTCTCAACGAAAGAGTTCGCTGATCGAAAATGGGGTACACCACAACCAATTATTGTTAGAAATCCCGGAATGGGATTGGGTGTAGCTTTATTGCAGGGGTTCGGTACCTATAGCTACCAGATTAATGACCCTCAACAATTTGTAACCCAGCTTGTTGGTGCGCAGGGAGTTTATAAAACCAGCGAGATTGAAAACCGTTTGCGTATGATGCTGCTTTCAAAATTACAAGATTTATTAGGAGAAACAACTGCCAAGCGTTCTATAGTTGAGTTGATTGCTCTAACCGAAGAATTGGGAACTGGAGTAAGAGCAAAAGCACAAGATGATTTTAACGCGTTGGGATTAACACTGAAATCTTTCTATATTGGCAACTTGAAACCTTCGGAAAAATCTGCCGAGGAATTACGCGATATGGGCATGTTGGATATTGCCACTTACACACAACTCCAAGCCGCTGATGCCTTGCGCGATGCAGCTCAAAATCCCAGCGGTGGCGCAGGATTAACAGCCGGGATTGGTGCGGGTGTTGGGTTAGGAAATGTGATCACAGAATCCTTAAAGGGAGTTTCAACTAAGAGCGCGAGTGGTACAGGAGGGCCATCTGGTGGAATTCCAGATGTAATGACTCCCTCTGAAGCAGCAAAAATTTTGCAAGTATCAGAAGAAGATGTGCTTGCGGCTATTAAAGATAAATCTCTGAAAGCAAAAAAGATTGGGAAGGCATATAGAATCAGTAAAGAAAATCTAGAAGAGTTTTTTAAAAGTTAAGAAGGTTGTATTCAAATAACCCGATGAATTCATCGGGTTATTTTTTTCTTAATTGATATAATTTCTATGAGTTGATAATGAAATTACATGAATATCAATCAAAGAAGTTATTTAATCAGATAGGTATCCCAATACCTAAGAGCAAGATAATCCAAAAAACAGAAGATGTAAGCCATATATTTAATCAATTTGGCCGTATAGCTTTATTAAAAGCCCAGGTTCTTACTGGAGGACGAGGGAAAGCAGGCGGGATACGATTAGCGCGATCGGAAAATGAGGCGGAGAATATTGCCGCCCATTTATTAAATTCAAAGATTCATGATTATCCGATTAATAAAGTAATGATCGAAGAATTAATTGATTTTAATGAGGGTTATTCTGTTGGAATCTACTTCGATCGCAGAAAAGGCTTAGCCGAACTGAGGGGGTCTCCTTCAACAAAATTCTGGCAAAAGGAAAAAATTTATCGAACTCCTCTGCTTGACATATTCTCTTTTGAAATAGATCCAATCATCGGAATTCATATATACAAGATTCGCGAGCTTGCTGTTTCGATTGGTCTTGAGAAAAGATATTGGGATGAATTTATTTTTATTGTTGAGAAGATGTGGGATTTATTTAGAAGGTATGATGCTCTAATGATTGAAATCAACCCTTTGGCTGTACAAAAAGGAAAAGGGTTAATGTCTCTTGGCGTTAAGATAGATATCGATGACAACTCTTTATTCCGTCAACCCGAAATTGAAGATTTCATAGATACGACCGCATATACTACGGCAGAAAATAATTCGCGAAAATTGGGGTTTTCTTACTTAAAATTGGATGGTGAGATTGGGAGTCTTGTTAATGGTGCTGGATTAGCTATGGCGACTATCGATATGATTGAATATTGTGGCGGGTGTCCAGCCAATTTCCTTGATATCGGCAGCGGGGCTTCAGCTTTCAAAGCAGGAGCAGGGTTGCGGATTTTATCCGAGGATAATCAAATTAAAGTCATTTTGATAAATATATTTGGCGGACTAACATTGTGTGATCAAATTGCAGAAGGAATAATCACACAATTGAAATCCACCAATATTCCACAGCCTTTAATTGTGCGAATGGTTGGAAGTCACTCTGAAAATGGAAAAAAACTATTAGAAAAAATGGGGGTGCAAATTGCAGATACTTTGCGTGAGGCTGTTCAATTCTGTATTGAC
>CAZBCD010000172.1:0-5241 GCA_964490205.1 uncultured Pelolinea sp.
AATATTTCAGGGTTTGAATTTTGAGCGGGCAAAACCACAATTATCATCTGCGCTTGTTTCAATCATTGCGATTAGTCTAGTTTTTACTGCGGTTTGGTTGGTACTGCCAAGACAGGCATCTTTTTTGCTCACTCTAATCGCAATAGCCTTATTAACCTGGATGGCTTCTTTCGGATGGGAAGATGCATTGGAAGCACTCATCCGTTTCCTGGAGCGCCAGAGAAAACCTAATAGGAGGTAAGCATGTATCAAATTGTCAATACACAAGATCAGTTGGAAAGTGCGGGAGGATCGATTCTGGGGCCTCAGACAAAACAACTCCTCACTCTGGGCGAAGAGAATCACTGGCCCACGCAAATTCTTGGGAGAGCACCTATGCTGGAAGAACCAATTCGGGTAAGGGAATGGGTTCTAGTGCCTTCAACATTGGACTCCACCCAACTTCCGGGACATGCAGTGGAACGGATCTATGACATCTACGTAGCTGGTATTCAACCACAAGGATTCGTGATCGTGCATGAAGCTCCCTTAGAAATCGAAGCTCCTCTACCAGAGGTGAAACGGAAAGATAATTCCGATCTTCTAAAAAAGATTGGCGGAGCCGCATTGGGAGCTGGGATCATATCTGGTTCTATTGTAGCCCTGGCTGGGATAGCGATCCTGGGTGGGATATTATTAGCACCCGTTGGATTGCTTGGAGCAGCTGTCGTACTCGATCCGATCCTGGTTGTGGTCACCACTGATAACTATTGGATTGAAATCGACCGCTGGGATGTAGCGTAAATGATCGGCCGCATCTTGTTTGGGTTTTGCTCAATTTCCACTTTCTTTATCATGCTAGTTGTGATGCTCTTTATTCGTAACCTACCCAAACTGATGCGGCTGTTCCTGCAATTATTCAGGCAGGTTTTATATCTGTCTTATTTGATCTACTACACCTTACTCACCTGGATTGATGTCCGTGTTGGATACCATCTTCAAATCAATCTGTTAGCCATCCCCGAGCGGATCATCGCTTGTATCTTGTTCTCCATGATCCTTTATGGATTGATAACAATTATTCGAGATAAATCAATTTCCATTTGGATTGCGGGTTGTTGGGCACTGCATGGATTTTTGATTGGGTATTTATGGAAGGAATTCTTTGAACCAGACGGTTTAAATATGGGAGAGAGTTTATGGTAAATCCATTCGCGAGTAATCCAGTTCTTTCAATTGAACAACGGCATACCCATGCTTATGTCATCGGGCAACCAGGCACTGGTAAATCCCGCTTGCTGGAAGACTGGATCATGCAAGATATCAGGTCTGGTCAGGGGGTGTGCTTGATTGATCCACATGGGGATTTGTACCAGCACGTATTAGCCAAGGTTGCCTGTATTCCAAACCTTTGGAATAAAGTTGTGTTGATTAATCCCATCGATGCTAAATGGGTGGTGCAGCTCAATCCCCTACATGTTCCCGAGGGGACAACCCCCGAAAGAATTGCCTGGTTTTTATCTGACATCATCCTCAAGATCTGGAAGCTGGAGCGCAACCAGGCGCCCAGAATGACCTGGATGATGGTGAATACCTTCACTGCCCTGGCAGACCTGCAGCTTCCCATCATAGCCACCTCCCGTTTCTTGATGGATTTTGATTATCGAATACAGCATTTGAAGAGACTCCGTAATGAATCAGCCAGATTCTATTTCACAGATGAATTTCCTGAAAAACCATCTCTCATCCGAGAATGGGTAAGTCCATTACTCAATAAGATGGGAAGTTTTCTGCAGGATCCAGATATCACTGCTATGTTCACGAATTCAAAAGGGATCGATATGCTGGATTTGATGGATCAGCGCTGTATCATCCTGGTGCAGATTCCAAAAGGCTTGCTGGGTGAGAACACCAGCAACCTGCTGGGCGCATTCATTGTGGCACAGATCCAGCAGGCGGCGCTGGCCAGGAAAAAAGAAAGCGATAGAAAACCTTACTATCTCTATTTGGATGAATTCCAGAACTACACCACCGATAATATCTCCGACATCCTCAGTGAATCCCGCAAATACCAACTTTCGATGGTATTGGCTCATCAATACCTGAAACAACTGGATGAGAATATCCAGGCAGCCGTGCTTAACACATCCGGTGCGATCGTCTGTTTTCGGACTGGTTTTGACGACGCACGGCGATTGGCCAAGCACGTCTTTCCCACCAAGGATTTCAAGGCAAAGTCCAAGACGCGCATCGGAGTGACAAGCTTCAAGTCTTTATTGATTCCAACTGTTAGGGAGGAAAAAGAGAAAGGGGATTGGGATCAGATGGCCTACCTGATATCCAATCAAAAACAACGGGAGTTCTGGGCACGGGTACGTTCAAGAGAAGAGCCTCTTCACCTGCGCTCACATGATGTACCAAACATTCATGTATCGCCAGAACTTGAACGCAGGATCCAACACCTTGTTGACATCTCCGGGAGGCGCTATGCTAGACTGAAAAAGCCCAGGGGGGAATCCATACATGACGATCAGAATCAAAACAAAACCCAATCAAACCATACCTCGTTTTGGAGCCAGTGAGGGATGATGCATAACAGAGAACAAATTCCCATGCGCTTCCAGGATCGGGACGGGCTGATCTTACACGCCATCCAGGAGTATGGGGGTGTGATAGCAAAAAGGCAGATCCACGATCTTTTCTGGAAGGGGAAAAGTGAGCGAGCTATGCAAAAGCGTTTGTCCAAATTACACAATCACAGGTACATCAACTGGCCAACTCTTGAACAGAGAAAACTGAATCCGATACCAGAGCCAATTATCTGGTTGGGTTGGAAAGGTGCTTTACAAATTGCCAACAAGAGCAATCTCAAAGTCGATCCACCCAAAACTATCAATGAAAACCAACTGCGATCTTTAGAACTTTCCCTACGAAGGAAGGGTTTCCGCTGGCTGCGGGAACCCCGTTGGACACAACTTAATCACGATCTGACCACTATTGATATCCGTTTGAAGATTGGGTTTGACCTGCAAGAACTCAAATATTTAGAGATGGGGCGCTGGATCAACGAGACGGATTTTCGATCTAACTATGACCGCATTTCCTTCACATACAAAGACCGAAAAGGACGACTGCGGCATAAAAAACGGGGAGTTATCCCGGATGGGTATTTCTGCCTGCTTGACAAGAAGCGAGATACAAAGGGGCTACCAGCAAAGGCCCATTTTCTCTTAGAGGTCGATATGGCCACCCACGACAATCCCAGTTTTGGGATTGAAAAAGCGGCGGCAGGTGCTGCTTATATCCGCAGCGCAGAATACAAAAACCGAAATGGGAGCAATGCAGGGCGCTGGCTGATCATCACGACCAGTGATATCCGTATGGGTAACCTGATGCAGCAAACCCATGAGAAGGCGGGCAAGAATAGTTCTCTTTTCTTTTTTATGACCTTTTCAGATTTCTTTACCAATAATGTATTTTTAGAACCGATTTGGTCTGTGTGTGGTCAAAACCGCAAACAGAAATTACTTACAGAATAGGAGAGATAACCATGCAGGAAAAAATATCATCAATTTATAAAGATGAGCAATTGCTCAAAGCCAGCGAAGTGGCCAGGATTTTGAATATCAGCAGGTCTTTGGTCTATCGCCTGATCCATACAGGTAGGATTCCTTCTATCCGCATCAACCAGGCTGTACGGATACATAATGATGATCTCAACAGATTCATCGAAGGCAATCGAACTGAAGCTGAAACATATCCGAGCCACTCTTAGAGGATCATTTTGAATCCATTTGTCTTGATTTTTTCCAAGCTTCAAAGTATAAACACCTTACGCAATCAGGTGCATTGTGGGCGGGGGAATCAGGACATTAACAATTGGATAGGGCAACAAATAAATGAGTCGCCTTTCCCGAAACTCAGAGAAAGAAAGGAGTAAAGGAAATGGCGAGAAGAGGTAAAAAAGAAGGATCAATCTACAAACGGGATAATGGTTTCTGGAGAGCTCAAATATCCATTGACGGAAAACGCTTGAGCCATACAGGGAAAACCAGAGCCGAATGCAACGAATGGTTGCGCAAGACCATGGATTTAGTTGATAAAGGCATGACTTTTCAAAGTCGTAATCTTTCGCTAAAAGAATATCTCGTGGATTGGTTTTCAATCAAGAAAAACACTATCAAACAAAAGACAGCCTATGATTACGGAAGACTACTAAAGAAATATATTTATCCTTCCTTAGGTCATATCAAATTAAAAGAATTAACAACTTATGGCATCACACGCTTTTATGCCAGAATGAAAGATAATGGCAGAGGAGTCCGGACGATCCAGATCACCCATAACATTTTGAGATCTGCTTTACAGGACGCGGTCCGAAGCGGAATCCTTGGCAGGAACCCTTGTATAGGTACATTACTTCCCAGAGAAACAACCAAAGAGATGCAGGTTCTCAATGAGAGCCAGGTCACGGAATTTCTAATTGCAGCAGAGAGCTCAAGGTATAAAGCTCTTTATCAGTTAGCGATCACAACCGGGATGCGCTATAGCGAATTAGTTGGATTGAAATGGAGTGATATCGATTGGAATAAAGGTACCATCAAAGTCCAACGACAGCTTCAATACATTCCTCATAAAGGATTTCAATTCAATGAACCCAAAACTCGGAGCGGTACTCGAACAATCATGTTAGGGGTTACCACCTTAGAAAAACTGAGGGAACACTTCAAAGAAAACTCTCATAAAGACCAAACTGGTGAAAACCTCATTTTCGTGAATGGAATTGGAACTAAGATATATTTCAAAAGATTCTACAAGGATTTCAAGCGTGTTTTACGAAAAGCAGAATTGCCAGATATTCGCTTCCACGACCTAAGGCACACAGCAGCGACTTTGATGATTACAAATGGGATTCCAGTATTGATTGTTTCCAAGATTTTAGGGCACTCCAAACCCAGCGTTACGATGAATATTTATGCGCACGCTTCTGTAGAAATGCAATTCGAAGCCTCGCAATTAATGGAAAACCTGGTTACACCAATCCCAATTTCGATTGAAAAAAAAGCAAAACAAGAAGTTTCTAAATAGTTCGGGTGCACCAATTGCACCCAATTGCACCGGGATTTTCATCTTCCAAAAAGAAGCCGTTTTTCACCCCCATATGTAGTGCTTAAAAAAGTAATACCCCCCATATATACGGTGTTTTTGTGACGCACCAGGGAATCGAACCCTGAACCTACTAGTATAAAGAATAAAAGAGGT
>CAZBCD010000173.1:0-5231 GCA_964490205.1 uncultured Pelolinea sp.
CAGCTTACCTCTCTTACGCTTTCAAAGTTGCACTTGCTAGTTGAATTCAAGTTTTTATTTAGGAGATCCGATTGAATTATTAGAATTGAACCCGCAAGGTAAATCCTCTCACACAGTTATAGGACCAGATATTCTGAAAGGCCAGAAAGTACAGTATGTTGTCGATCGTGGTAATTGGCAGGGTTCATGTTTAATTTCAGGCGGAAATTGGGCGTTAATAGGAATCACGATGGCCCCAGGTTTTACCTACGCAGATTTGCAATTAGGGGATTCAAGATCTTTAATAAAAGAATATCCATCTGAGGAATATATGATCAAACAATTAACCCGAGATTAGGATTCGATGTAATTTATACTTGCAGGTATCATTGGAATCCTACTATAGACGGTGTTTCGCTATAATGAAAATAAAAAAATAATAAAGGAACTAATTGCCATGAAAACCATCCATCTTGCAGAATTAAAACCAAATGAATTGAAGAATATTGCTTCAAAGAAGCCCGTTATTCTAATCCCAATCGGTACAACGGAGTGGCATGCTGATCATCTACCCTTGGGTGTGGACAGCTTGCTCAGCCAGGCTACTTGTGATGATATCTCCGCGAAGACGGGATGTGTTGTCGCGCCTCTCCTTTCATACGGTATTTGCAGAAACCTGAAACCAGAAGAAGGGTACTTTGGAACAGTGGATACGATCAGTGTGAAAACTTTATCAGGATTACTTACTGATCTCGGCCAGGGCTATGCCAAGATGGGATTTAGGATAGCAGTGCTTTTAACCGGCCATGGGGAATCTGATCATTGGGAAACTATCAATTCAGCCATATCCAAATCGAAGGCAATAAAAATGGTGATGCTTTCCGCATATGATTTTACAAAAGAAAAGGTTCGGGAACTAGACGATATTGAAAAAACCTGGCCTTTTGTAACAGACCATGCCGCGGAGTGGGAAACATCAATGATGCTTCATTATTACCCGAATTTAGTGAATATGAAAGAAGCACCAGAGACCATTGAACTCAGAATGCCTGGTATTCCAGAGTATTTATTTAAGCGATTCCCCCGCCGCGCCAATAAAAACTATGGAGAGGAACTTGCCACGGCTACAACATCAGGTGGAGTCAAGGTGATCAATCAACTGCTTGATTCTTTAGATTTCTCTGGCTGATCCTAATCCGAAGCATACATTATTTAAGTTTAGTAAAATGTCCGATTTTTCTAAAATAAATTGATTGAGATAGAGGTTAACACATGCGGCATGCAAATTTGTCATTTGAAATAATCGTTCAAACTGAGATTAAAGCGCTAAAAGAAGAAGTGTATAACACACACGAAATTGATGATTGGGTAAAAACAAATATTGGTTCCGATTACAATCCAGTGTTTGAGGATGAGTTTTGGGTGAGGGTAAATGAACTAATAAATCATCGTAATGATGAATTTGAACCATCTAAGCTTGACCAAATTACCAAATTGCTTCCTAGAGCCGACCGAAATAATTACCAAATATTAGGTAAAAAACAACTGCTGGATCGGGTTTATGGCGCCTGGTTAGCGCGATGTGCTGGATGCACCCTCGGAAAACCTTTTGAACTGTGGTCAAGAGAGAAGATTAGAGAATATTTAATAAACGTAGATTGTTACCCGATCAACTTCTATATCCCTCCGATAACACCAACTCCTCCATCGATAAACCCATGGACGGATTATGAGCGAACTACCCGTGGGAATATTACAAAAATGGTAAGAGATGACGATATTGATTACACAATCCTGGGGTTGAAAATTCTGGAGACGTTTGATCGCGATTTTTCTGCAACGGATATAGGGCGCATGTGGCAAGAAAATTTCCCCTATTATTCAGTTTTTACAGCTGAAGCAGCTGCCTACCGAAACCTAATTAATGACATTTCCCCGCCAGAAACTGCGTACCACCGCAACCCATACCGGGAATTTATTGGAGCCCAGATCCGGGCAGATATGTGGGGATATATCAACCCTGGGGATCCTAAAAAAGCCGCAGAAATGGCATTCCGAGATGCTTCGTTATCCCACACAAAAAATGGGATTTATGGCGAGATGTGGGCGTCCGCATGCATCGCGAGTGCTTTCTATGAAAATGAAATTTTAGACATAATCCTTGCCGGGCTGGAACAGATCCCGGAAAAAAGCCGCCTTTCCAAAGCAATTCGACAAACGATCCAATGGACAACTCAATTCGATGATTGGGAAAAAGTATGTGATCTAATCATCGAGAAATTTGGGCATTATGACACGGTTCATGTGATCAACAACACATGTCTTATTGTCATGGGGTTGTTGATGGGTAAAGGTGATTTTGGAAAAAGTATATGCATTACCTTGATGGGAGGCTATGACACAGACTGCACCTGTGCAACTGTTGGTTCAATCCTCGGAGCAAGAATAGGCGCAGGATTACTACCATCTGAATGGATTGCTCCTCTCAACAATAAAGCAGATAGTTTTGTGACAGGATTTGAGCGAAGCAATATTCTAGATCTAGCTAAAAGGACAATACAATTTGTGGTGCAAAATTGATCGGTTGGTTGAAATTACTCCGACTGCTATTATGGTCAAATCCAATCTCCAAGAATTTCGGAATCGGACAAAATCAAACTTTTCATTGAATTGAACATTTTTGGTTGAGATCTAAGCCATTTATTTCTAACAAAGATAAAGAAAAAATATGCGAAGAGGTGAAAAGTGAAGTTTGATCGGGACAAACTTACTAAAATTCCAAAAATTGAATTACACCTTCATCTTGACTGTTCTTTAAGCTTTGATGTGATAAGCCAATTGCTACCTGGAACAACTAAAGAAGAATACCAAAAATATTTCACAGCACCGGAAAAATGTCTGGACATCAGTGATTATTTCCGATGCGTCAGAAGAAACGTAACATTGATGCAAACTGAAAATGCGCTTAGGGCGGTTGTGGATGGTTTATTTGTCCAATTACGAGATGATAATGTTGTTTATGCAGAAATACGATTTGCCCCATTTTTACATCTAAAAAACGGGTTAATACCAGAACAAGTTGTAGAGATTGTGGCTGATAGTATATCGAATAATTGCAAGGCATCACGAATTAGTGCCGGCCTAATATTATGTACTCTTCGAAATTATAGTGAAGAGGAAAGTTTTCAAATTATCAAATTAGTAGAAAGATATATCAATAATACTGTGGTTGCTGGATTTGATATTGCAGGTGATGAAACTAACTTTCCAATTAACGCTCATCTAAAAGCATTTAATTATGCAAATACGCATGACATCCCCACAACAGCACACGCGGGGGAGAGCAAAGGTGCTGAAAGCGTTTGGGATACACTGCATCATTTGAAGTCCAAAAGAATTGGACATGGAGTTCGAAGCATTGAAGATGAAAAATTAGTTGCTTATTTAATATAAAATGACATACATCTTGAGGTCTGCCCAACCAGTAATATAAAAACCAATGTTTTCAATGAATATTCAGATCATTCGGTTGACACACTTTTCAAAAAAGGCATTTCATTAAACATTAATACAGACGGGAGGTCTTCGGCAATATTTTCTTTATCGGATGAGTATAAAAAACTTGCCAGCATTTTTGGCTGGGGATTAGAAAATTTTTATACATGTAATATCAACGCAATTTCGCAATCCTTTATTTCTCCATCTAAGAAAGAAAAATTATTCCAGCTATATAAAATGAAGTATCAAGCATTATTGTAAAATATATGAATAATATCGATTGAATTAACAAAACAGAAAAAGAATAAGGAGAAATTATGGAATGGCATATTAAATGTGACCCAAAAGAAATCGCCCGCTATGTTTTTGCTCCCGGTGACCAGGCAAGGGCCGAAAAAATTGCGAAGCATTTCGATTCATACCACCTTGTAACTGAAAGTCGCGGCTATAGTGTATATTCTGGAGATTTCAAAGGCGTTCCAATGACAGCTTGCGGAATGGGCATGGGTGGTCCAACGCTGGCGATTGGGATGCAGGAGTTAGCTAACATGGGCACTGACACATTCATTCGAGTCGGATCTTGTGGCGTGATGCAAGAAGGGCAAAAGACCGGGGATGTCATCATCGCAACTGGTACAGTGCGTCATGGCGGTACCGGCAATGCGTATTTACCGCCATATTTCCCGGCAGTTCCCACATTTTCAATTCTGCGGGCATTAGTTGAAACTTCAGAAGAACTGAATCTACCTGTAACCATTGGTGTTGGTTCAGCTGGCGACGCATTATTTGGACCACGCGATCCAAAAAAACGAGAGGTTCTGAAAAAAGCTGGTTTGGTTTTTGGTGAAATGGAAAGCGATACACTGTTCATCGTAGGGGCATTTAACGGTTGGCGGACAGGCGCATTATTTGCGTCAGATGGGGATCCTGGAAAAATCAAACCGGAAGAAAAAGAAAAAAACTTTCGAGAAGGTGAACAGAACTCCATCAAAATTGCGGTTGAAGCGATGTGGAAAATCGCTCAAGATGATTTGAAAGGGAAAAAATAAACCTAAAATTCAGAAAATCCTATATCTTGAGTGTTCAAAGTTTTTTTGGATGATAACCATTTTCCTTGAAATTCTTGACCATCGCAGAAAACAACAATATAAAAGCAATCAATGCGCCACCTAATTCTCGAGGTATTCCTGATCTGATCTGGAAGCCTGTAATGGACGCATTTCGCAACCCGCCTACGAGAAAAGCGAAAAATAGAACGCCCAACGGGTATAATCGACCGGCAAATGCGATGATGAGTCCATCAAAATTGTTTACCGCAGTAAATGCACTTACAAATTTGTAATGCACACCTAACACTTCAATTGCACTCGCAATTCCAGCCAATGCACCGCTGATCAATATTGCAACCAAGATTGGTTTGTTTTTCCTTATCCCACCATAATTACTAAATCGTGGCGCCTGGGCAGTATTTCGAATCTCAAGGCCAATTTTCGTTTTCCATAATAGGAGATAAACAACCCATACCGCTAATAGTGCTATCCAGACTCCAATTGTAATTTTTGTTCCGGGGATGAGCGGAAATAGCCTAGCGCTCTCAGGAAAGCGCCCTACACGTATGAAACCGAGCAAAAAAACAGCAAGCGGATTAAATAGCAATGTTGTAATGATCTCGTTCATACCCAGATATTTATGTAACAGCGCTGGAATCAATGCCCAAATTGCAGCTGCAAAAGCGGCTCCTAATATCGCCGTAG
>CAZBCD010000174.1:0-5221 GCA_964490205.1 uncultured Pelolinea sp.
CGCCGATCTTGACGCTGGCGGTTAGTCCGACCGCGAAGAATGCGGCAGACACAATGAATACAGCGATTGCTTGCAGTCCGTTAGGCCGCCATACTTTTTTGATCGCTAGCACGATCAGCAGGACAATGATCGGGAGAGCTGCCCAGACGATACCTAGCAGGATGCCGGGAGAGTAGGTTGAGTTGGGGAACAAGCGCTCCCATAGGAGAGGCTGGCGAGTTGCTGAAGCGGCGATGTCCGGAAGCACCTTGATGTTTATGGAAGGTATTTCTGCAGCCGCGGCAGATGAATTGACGTTGGCAGTAATGGCAGTGAACCAGGAAGTTATCAGCGGGACCATACCAGGAAGTATGCGTCCGCCAAATAACCCTGCCAAACCCAGTGCGACTGGGCGGACAAAATCCTTAAGCTTTTCTCTGCGGATGGACAGGTTCTTGACCATTAGCAGGGCGCCCAGCCCAGCCCACAACCCGGGCGCGAATGACCAGGTCCATCGCGATTCATGTGCATAAAAAGACGCCAGTGTGACAACGAGAACTGCGGGGACCAGGCGGGATCGCAGGACGAGCATTGTCAAGATTCCGGCGAAAAGCAGCGGCGCGTAGATCGGACCCTGGTCTAAAAATGCAAAAGCCCATAGGCTGAATATAAGCGCGCCTGCACCCATCGCCTTTTCACGGCCAAAGGCCTTATAGGCGGTAAAGCCGAAAAATAAGGCGGGCAGGATCCACATGAGTTGGTTCCAAAGGCGAAAAGTGCCAATACTCAGATTGGGGAGGATAAAGGGCAGCGCCCAGGGCAGCTGCATACCCCAGCTGATGAACGAATAAATATCTTTTCCATTTGGAACAAGATAACGAAAGCTGCCGAAGAGCGTGGAATAATCGAAAAACCGGTTGCCTTCTGACCAGTAGAGTGGGAAGGGATAGCCAGTCACAAAAACGAGTTTTGCGCAGGCAGCATAAGCTGCGCCGCCTCCCAGCCAGTACGAGCTGACTTTGAGCAGCCGTGACCGTGGGTCAGTGCTTTCATTTCCGGTGAGCCATACCGCAGTAAGCGCAGCGTAGTACATGAGGAAGAAGCTGGTCCAGGGACCCAGATCGATCGTATCAGGTAGAGGCACGAACCATTTCACAAGCGCGGGGAGGGTGGATAGAAGGGTTGCTGCGAGCTGTTTCATCCCTGCGGGAAAGCGCCTGGCTCTATCCAGGCCGGGCAGGAAGGGCGCGCCATTCAATGCGGCACGCATGGCCAGTGCCAGCAGTGTCAGCGATAGCCCGCAGAAAGCCAGAAAAGCGATAAAACGCCGCGAGTCCCAGATATTCTGCTGGTTAACGTACGCAAGGATATTGACCTGCAGGAATTCCCGGTAAGCGAGCAATCCGAGCAGTAGAAAAAGGGCGAAAAGGATGATGTTAAGCGCACGCGAGTGTTTCATAGTTCGCAGGTTAATATAACATAGAAAGGTGCGTGGGTTTGTTGTGGTAATGGAAATTCAAGTGAAGTGGATTGTTTTGTCAGAAAGGATACCGATCCAGCTCAATTTCCTCAGATTGGTCCGGATTTCGAGGCGTGAGCGAGCTGAGGTTTTTTACACCCAGCAAACCTTTGACAAGGATTTTCAGCAGAACCGGATCAAAGCGGAGCTCAGGTATGATTTGAAAAAAGATGCGCATAGCTTCACGGAGATCTTCTGTTGTGTGGCATATTCGCGTGGCATGAATAATGCTGGATGTGCGCATTGCCTTTTCCTTTAGCCATGTTGATGAATCCCAATTTTTATGTTTCGAAGCGTTTTCTGGGTCACAGCGTAGTCTGATCTTTAAATATATTTTTCTGCGAGATTCTTGCCGCCGTTTCTTGGTGATGGAATTCAATAATGATCTGCCCCCAAAAACCTGATCCAAGTACAATGCTACAGATCAGGCAAAAGGAGACAAGCAATACCAAGAAAAACATGCTTTTCTACAGAACAATTTATTACAATCCTGTGTGAAGCCGATGTGCTGCTGAGTCAGGGAAAATCAGCTGAAGAAATCACCAAAACATAGCAAGTCAGTAAACAGACGTACTACCGTTGGTTAAGAAAATATAAGGGATTGGATATGGCGCAGGCGAGAAAGCTCAAGGGACAGGAAAATGATAATGCCCAGTTGAAGAACCTGGTAGCAGATTTATCACTAGACAACGCAATATTGAAAGAGGTGCTCTCAAAAAGGTAATCAGCCCGGTCAGGCAGCTGGCGAAATAGGTTCAGATCACTTTGCTTGGTAGATACAAGAGGAAGCACTGCATCTTCCATAAAAAATTTTTCGTTTCAGGAACGAAAATTTTCTAAACTGTCATATTTTGTCACATTTTGTCAGGTATTTTACCTCTCATTTTCCCCATTTGGACCTTTTCTGGTTAGCCCATGCTAGCATATCATAGTCCCCCGTTCTTCCTAAATTGTGTCATTCTCCGATTTCTTCATCCAGCTGTTTGGTTGCTCAGCACTTAGCCAAAGTATGGAATCTTCTGGTATACGGAATGTGGGTGCGGAAGCAATGGAATGGGATAAAATAACCTGAAACCCAATGTATTTAATGGAAACAAGTTATAAACGTATCAGGATACCTCAATGCATTTCCTTTTAATCTGCAGCACATATCCGGAGCATAACGATGCGCGCAAAAGCATTTTTTTCCGCGACCAGGCTCGGGCGCTGAAAGATGCGGGGCACCGCGTTGGGGTGCTGGTAATCAATGGTATCAGCCCTAATGATTTTTTACTATGCCGAAATGCAGACCCTGTCATTTCACTTGAAGATGGTATCTTGGTTTATCGTTCAGTGCGGCTGCCAACCCCCATCAGAAATGAGGATTCCTCGCTTCATCTCTGGTCAATGACTACACCGGTTGTATGGCTGTTTAAAAAATACATCAGTAATGAAGGGTATCCGAATATCCTGCATGCCCAAAATTTTTTCTATGCCGGGCTGGCTGGAATTCGGATAAAAAATAAAAGCAAATTACCGCTTGTTCTCACCGAGCATTCCTCCGCGTTTTTACGGAATGCGTTGAGCGAAAAGCGAAAACAATTATTCAGAGGTAATATGGGCGCGGTTGACCGTTGTCTGGCTGTCAGCAGGGCGCTGGCGAAAAAATTAGTAGAAATTATGCCGGATTTATCAGTTGAGGTGGTCGGAAACATGGTGGACACGGATTATTTCAAGCCCCTGACGCCCCCTTCAAGAAAAGGATTTGTATTTTTAATTGCCGCATCGCTTAATGAAAATAAACGCGTTGGGGATGCGATCAGAGCTTTCGCGGAAGCGTTTTCAACAGATACAAGTACACAGTTATGGATTTGCGGTCAAGGGCCGGAAGAAAAGAAACTATATGCATTGGCTGCTGAATTGAACATCACCGAACAGATCATATTTTTAGGATTAGCAAGCAGGGATGAACTGCTGGATTATTACTCGCAGGCGGATGTGGTAATTTCTACCAGCAAGTTGGAAACCTTCGGGTTGACGCTTCTTGAAGCAATGGCTTGCGGAAAACCAGTCATTTCGACACGCTCTGGCGGTCCTGAAGATTTTATCAATCCACGGGTCGGATTGCTTGTGGAGGTGGGGGATATACATGCCTTATCGGCCGCGATGAAAGAAATTTACTTGCGAATAAATGAATTTGACCCATATTTAATCACTGAATATGCAGTCAGCCATTATGCAGGCGCTCAAATAGTAAGCCGTTTGGTGAAAATATACGAAGAGATCATGCCATAATTTGGTAAAATGAACCTTCTGGAATTGAAAATATCAAGTACTAAACTGTATTTCATTTCCAAATATTTTGGAAATTATCATAATATCCTAAAGGATTTTCATTGAGTCAAAAAAAGAAAGTCTGCATCCTCTCCTTTTCAAACATTAGCTGGGACAGCCGCGTGCTGCGTGAAATCGAGATGGCATGCCAGTATTATCAGGTGGATGTGATTGGCTATGGCAGCTGGCAACCGCCAGAGGGCGTCCGGTTCTTCTCTCTTGCGCGTAAAATTGTGTTCCCTCCACTTAAATATTTACTATTGGTCGTTGCCAAATTGGATAACAAGTGTTTCGACCGATATTTCTGGCTGAAGCCCCAGTACAGGCAGGCGTTGAAAATTATTGAGGAGGGCGAATATGATCTGGTGCATGCTAACGACTGGGATGCCTTACCAGTCGCAGCCATGGGCAGGCAAAAAAGCAAGTGTCGGGTTCTATATGATGCACACGAGTTTTCCCTCGGTCTCAATAGAGATATTCCTCTAAGCAAAATAAATCAATCGTATCGGCAATTCTTGTTTTCCAGTTACGGATCATATGTGGATAGACGGATAACTGTGGCAAAAGGTATTGAGGTTTTGTATCAAGAATACTTCGAATGGACATTTAATATCGTGAGGAACTCACCCTTTTATCAAGAATCGAAGTTTAGGCCTGTCCTCCAAGACGAGATCCACCTTGTTCACCATGGCGGAGCGATGCCAGGCCGATTTCTTGAATTGTTCATCAAAATGATGAAAACTGTGGATAATCGATTTTATTTACATTTTTATCTGCTACCAACTTACCGGAGTTATCTGAAAAAGTTGAAGCGGTTTGCAAGAAATAATTCCCATATTATATTTCACGATCCTGTGGTCCCCAACCTTCTTGTTCAGGAATTATCTCAGTATGATATTGGTATTCCTCTGATTGATGCGGAAAAAAAAAGTTACAAAAATTCGCTCCCAAATAAATTCTTTGATTTCATTATGGCAGGTCTTATGGTTGCGGTTTCACCGCTGCCAATGATGAAAAAATATATTGATGACTTTCAAATCGGCATGTATTCAATTGATCAAACCCCGGAAAAATTAGCCGAGTTGTTAAATTCTTTAACCACCGATCAAATTAATCGTTTTAAAAAAAGATCTCTCGAAGCGGCAAAAATGCTAAATGCTGGAGTGGAAATGGATAAGCTTCACAAGATATATACATCACTTCTTTAAGGATATTGATGTAGGAAACAGATGTTATATTTTGAAATGAATCATCAAAGGTTCATCTTCTGTGATATTGGTTTAGATATAAGAATAAATTAATTAATCTTTTAAAAGAGATCAATGCAGAAAATGAAATTAGAAAATTATTTACACTTGTTAATTCAGACATTTAGTGCAACGGATGAGGAGATAAAATCATTCGTATGCA
>CAZBCD010000175.1:0-4002 GCA_964490205.1 uncultured Pelolinea sp.
GCGATTGATGAGCTTGTCGAATTTAGAAATGGCACAGGAGGTCTCATCCTAAATCTTCATACCACCTCCCTCGACGTAATTCTATTGGGAAATGAAGAGGGAATCCAGGGGGGAAGCTTGGTTACGCATCATAATAAAATGCTGAGAATTCCCGTAGGAATTGACCTGGTTGGAAGGGTCATAAATGCACTTGGTGAACCAATCGATGATGGTCCTGTTATAAACTCTTTGGATTTCAGGTTAATCGAACGTTCAGCTCCCGATATCACACACCGTTCACCTGTAAACACACCTCTCCAAACAGGTACCAAGATAATTGACGCTCTATTTCCTATAGGAAAAGGTCAGCGGGAATTGATTGTCGGGGACCGCCAAACAGGGAAAACAACCCTCGCTGTTGACGCGATCATCAACCAGCGGGGGAAAAATGTTAAATGTGTATACGTCTCCATTGGACAGAAAAAATCATCTTTATTAAGAGTAAATGACGTCCTGAGGAAAAACAAGGCTTTCGATTACACAATCGTCATTTCGGCTGCCCCAGACGACCCACCCGCCCAAAAATACCTTGCCCCCTTCACGGGAATGACTATCGCCGAATTCTTCCTTGACCAAGGAGATGATGTACTTATCGTCTTTGATGACCTCACCAAACATGCTGATGCGTACCGCGAATTGAGTTTACTCTTGCGCAGACCCCCAGGCCGAGAAGCATACCCTGGAGATATTTTTTATCTCCACTCGAGGCTTCTTGAACGTGCTTGCAAGCTGAGTGATAACCATGGGGGAGGATCAATCACTGCGATTCCAATCATCGCGATGCAGCAAGGTAATATCTCCGCTTATATTCCAACTAACCTCATTTCCGTATGTGACGGTCAGATCGTTTTGGATAAAGAAAAATTCAATAAGGGTTTTAAACCTGCTGTAAACATTGGCATATCCGTTTCACGTGTTGGCAGCGCCGCTCAAATTGAAGTGATCCGAGGGTTTGCTAACACCCTCAAGCTCGAATTGAGCCAATTTGAAGAAGTTGAAAAATTTACTCGATTTGGTACAGAGCTTGATGAATCTACAACACAGATGATCAAACGCGGTCAACGATTACAAAATATTCTTACCCAAACCATTCACCGCCCTTATTCTTTAAGTGAACAAGTTTTACTCTTGTTTGCCGCAAATCGTGGTTACTTGGATTCAGTAAAAATAACCGATCTCAAAAGGTACGAAAAAGACCTTCTTATCTGGTCAAGAAATAATAAAACTGACGTTTTAGAAATAATTAGGATTGAAAAAGTTTTTACACCAGAAATAGAAAAGCAAATTACAGATTTGCTCGATTCATTTTCTTCATATTGGGAAAAAGGAGATGATGCAAATGACTAAAATGGTAATGGCAGTTATACCTCGTGATGAAGCGGAACATGTTCTAGATGCGCTGATCGATGCTGGTCATTCAGCAACTTTCATGGAAACTAAAGGTGGTATGCTGCGTCAATCTCAATACACACTGTTCACAGCAGTCAGCAGTGATAAGCTTGATGATGTCTGCGAGATCATCAAGAACAGCTGTAAATCAGATATCATCCTGGATGAAGACGATCTTACAAAGCAGGAAATCCTAAAAGATTCAAGTATCCAAGAACTTGGTGGAGCCGTGGTTTTCGTATGGAACCTGGATAGACTCGAGACTTATTAATAAATGAGCCAGAATATTGAGAAAATAAACCGTAGAAAAGAAAACATAGAAACAATCAGCCCACTTCTCTCCGCATTGCGGACAATTTCTCTTTCAAATTGGCGCTCATCTCTAAACAGGGAGAAAAACCTAAAATCCTATATCAACCAACTTCAAGGTGCTCATAAAATTGTTAAAGCAAATGCCAAAATAAACTATCCTCATGAAATTTCGCGGAAGAAGATACTTTATATTATTGGCACCAATCGCGGGTTATGTGGAAATTTCAATAAAAGTATCCACGATCTTTTTATCCAAGAAGGTTTATTCAATAGTGAAGAACTAGAAATAACAATAATTGGGAAACGTTTATCTCGGGTTTTTAAACAAGCTAATTTATTATTTACAAATACTCTGAATTTTCCAGATATCAAGAATATACAGTACTTTTCAATCCCTCTATCGAGTTCTGCTTCTATAAATTTCCAGTACTCTTCAATTTCCGTTCTTTATAATAAATATATCGGGGCTAGTAAATATATAAATACACTTGAAAGAATTCATTCACGGGTAGATGTTAACCTGATTGAAAAGGATATTAATAGTAGCGGGTTCATCGTTGACACAGATCCACAACAATTAATGAGAATGATTGAATTCATCTCATTTAATTCACACTTGCAGTTATGTCTTCTATCATCATTGGCATCCGAAAGTTCTACAAGATTTTCAATTATGGAGAATGCGGGGAGGAATGTGGATGACATGATCAATGAACTTAAGATAATAATTCAGGATCACCGCAGGGGAAAGATTACTACAGAAACCCAGGAACTTGCAGTTTCTTCCGGGTTGCTAAATTCTGATAAGTAGAACCTTATAATCCAACAAACTGCATCATGGAGGATCCCGTTAAAGCAAAAATCAACATTTTAAGGATCTTACCAATCGCGCACCAAAACAAAAAACGCGCAACGGGCATCTTTAATGCTCCTGCAGCAATTCCAGTCAGATCGAAAAAAGGATTAGGGATAAAAGCCATGACAAGAACAGTTAAATTGCCGTATTTTTTCATCCACTTTGTCAATTCCTGATACCAATCCTTTCTATCAATTACAAACTGGCCACTGAATCCTGCAAGGTATCCAGTAAGTTCACCTAAAGCTGCGCCACAACCGGCTGCTAACGCCACCCAGAATGGATTAAAAACAGCACCCATTGCGGATGTGAACACTACCCCAGGGATTGGCATGATAAGAGTTGCATTTGAGAGGACAGATACGAAAAAAATACCTGTGTAACCAAATTTAGCAAATTCTTTAATTTGATTACGATTTTGTAATAGAAAGATAGTGAGCAAGAGCAGAGCAATTAAAAAAACACCCTCAACAATAATGTTCGCTGTCTTTTAGAAGCCATCATTACTCTGGCTTGTTAAGGAGTGCTTCAATCCTTGCTATCACCATGTCCATTGCAACTGCATTTAAACCCCCTTCTGGAATGATTACATTTGCGTATCTTTTTGAGGGTTCCGCGAACTCCAAATGCATTGGCCGAACTGTAGTCAGGTATTGATGGATGACCATTTCCGTCGTTCTTCCCCTTTCAGCAATATCACGCTGCAAGCGGCGAATAAATCGCACATCAGCATTTGTGTCAACAAATAGCTTCACATCAAATAATTTTCTCAATTCTGGTTCTGCAAAAATTAAGATACCTTCAACAATTATGACACGCTTCGGATCTACGCGGATTGTTTTGCCCGTTCGGGAATGTGTGCTGAAATCATAAATTGGTAGCTCAACAGATTGCCCATTTACTAATTTGTGAATATGTTCTATCATCAATTCGGTTTCCAAAGAATCCGGATGATCAAAATTAACCGCTGCTTTTTGGTCTGGAGGGAGATCACTCAATTCCCGGTAATAAGCATCATGCGGCAAGTATGATATATGCTCTTTTCCAACTCTTTCTAAGATAACGTTTGCAACCGTGGTTTTGCCGGAACCTGTCCCTCCCGCTATCCCGATGACAAGTGATTGAGGTTTCTCTGGCATAATTAAAATTATACTTCACATAATTTATTGGTTTTTTGATAAAATATAAGTCGCTAAAAATAAAGTTTTGTATGATCAATATTGATATCTCTTTATACTACCATTTAAGACAAAAAGCCGGTGTCGGAACAATTTCATTATCCGTTCCCACAGGCATAACAATTAAAGAAGTTAAACAAATACTGGAGGAGAAGTATCCCGCTCTGATCACCCATCTCGATAATGTAATGATTCTGATGGGCAAGAAAATAGTATTGGATGAAGATA
>CAZBCD010000175.1:4012-5141 GCA_964490205.1 uncultured Pelolinea sp.
CATTTCTCACGCCAATTGGTGGGGGCTAATAAGGAACAATGATGAGGAATAAAATCAGTATTAGCATATTGTTATCAGTTGTAGCAATTTTGGTATCATCTTGTGGAAAACCGGATGTACAACCTACTCCAGAGGATTCCGATATCAATAGCAGCAATTCAAAGGTAACTCCGCCTGTTGTTCAGGACGATCCCTGTAACAATATTTTTTACCCCTTAGCGTTAGGTAATGAATGGATTTATCAACTCCAAATAGATGGGGAGGGTGGTCAACCTGAAATCTCTGAATTAGGATTGACAGTATCAGAGGTTAATGAATCAAGCGCTGTATTAGCCGCACTTGATTACGATACGGGTATCGTAACGCAATCTACTGCTGAATGCGAGGATGGATCCATCCTCAATTTCCCGATGACGGAAATGAATCTTGTATTTGGGGAAGTGGCTGGGGACATGCAGCTCCAATACAATTCCGGTGTTTTCATGCTATCTCATACTGATTTCGAGGTGGAAAATTGGACAAATACATGGGAAACGGATTTCACTGCATCCGTTGTAATCAATGGAAAATATGATGATGAAACAGTGACAATAGACCTTTCTGAAAGCCCGGTTAAAATGTCCTGGCAGGTGATAGAAAAAGACGAAACGATTCAAGTCTCTGCGGGGATTTTTGATAATGTAGTGTTAATTAAGCGTAAATTGACATTTGAAGTAACCTCACTTAAAGCCACTATTGAAGGCCAATTAATAGATATTTCCACTACATTCGTCCTCAATTCAAATATGTGGTATTTACCGTATGTTGGCTTACTAAAACAGGAACTAGATTCTGCGACCATTAACCTTTATGGTATTGATTTTCCAATTGAATCAACAGGCACAATTGAATTAAAATCTTCGAATATCATAAAATAGTTGTCTTCAGGATGAACGCACTCAAACTGTAAGAGTGCGTTTCTTATTTATCTATCATCTGATTAAACGTTAATTGGCAGCTTATATCCGGAAAATATTTTTTAGGCCGAGCATGCCCGGACCGGATTAACTCTAAATTGATAAATTTATCATTAGATATAACTTGGATTCAAGTATCAAGTGCAACAGTGATTATTTAAGAATACCACAGG
>CAZBCD010000176.1:0-5118 GCA_964490205.1 uncultured Pelolinea sp.
TGAGGAGATTTCACACATTTACGGGTGGTGCTAATTTTGGGGTTCAGCACCTAAGGAGATTCCTTTTCTTCTATTGATCAAATATCGTTTGATTATAGCAAACTTAAAATATGAGATATTTTCATATAATGCGTTTTGAATTGAAATATCTCAATGATCAATAAATAACTAACCTTTTTCGACGTCAATATTTATTTTTGGAGGATTGGAGAGCTTTTTTTCATAATTCACCAATCTGACTATGTCCAATCCTACATTCTGATGTATATATAATCAAGTAGAAAGAAACATCTTTAAATAACTGTATTTATGTAAAGGAAGATATCATGGGTTATCCAATGACATCCATCGAACGCGTTCAAGCTGCTATTGATATGAAAATACCAGATCGCGTACCTGTTTGTCTGCATAATTTTCAACCAGCCACATTTTCTATGGGTATTCCAATGAGTGATATATTCCAAAATGGCGAATTGCTCGCCGAAGCAATGCTGGTAGCCTGGCGGGAATTTGGGCACGATATGATCCTGTTAGAGAATGGAACAGCGTGTAATGCGCAAGCTTGTGGTGTAGATGTTATCTATAGGGAGGATGCTGCTCCCGCTGCAAACACCCCATTGATTAAAATGCTGGACGAAGTCACGAATCTTGAAATACCAGATCCATATACGACTTTCCCTATGAATGAAATCCTAAAAGCAACCCGAATTTTATCAAAAGAGATTGGTAAAGATGTTTGGATATGTGCCCGGGCTGACCAGGGGCCAATGAGTTTGGCTACCCAGATACGTGGAATCTCGGAATTTATGCTGGATATTGCCTTAGGGGAACAGGATAAATTACTTCATGCTTTGATGGATTACTCGCGACAAGTCGCGACAAGATTTGCATATGCCCTGATCGAATGCGGAGGTCATTCAACAGCGATTGGGGAGTCGATTGCAGGACCTGATTTACTTTCACCAAAGCACTATCGATTATATCCATGGAAGCATGAGAAAAAAATGATCAATGAACTTAAAGAAAAAGGAATCATATTGCATAATCATATTTGCGGAAACACAATCCCAATTCTCAATGATTTCATCGCCACGGGTGCCCAGGTGTTAGAAGTTGATCATAAAACGGATGCAAATTTAATTAAGAAAGCTGCCAATCATAAAGCATGCCTATTAGGAAATATTGATACCAATCTTTTATTGCGAGGGAACCCAGAAGAGGTGGACGATGCTTGCCGGGACCTGATTGAATTGTGGAAACCGAATAGTGGATTCATACTTGGGGCAGGTTGCGCGATGGGCTCATCCACTCCTAATGAGAATATTCACGCGCTCGTCGACTCAGCTGAAAAATACGGACACTATAACTAAATGAACGATTTTTCTTGATGGAATTTAATATCGAGAATGTTTTGCTGGAAATAACAATTCTTCTATTCGACCCAAATTGGATTGCTCAACGCCTGAATGGTCGTAAAATCTCGCCATTCTATGCCTCGATAGGTGGGATTATTCTTGACATCATGCAATTCAAATCGGTAGTACCCAGGTCGGGGATTGTTATCTATATATTCCACGACTTGCGATGTTTCCGATTTTGGCTCAACAGGCATTGATTCTAAAAAGAAGCCATTCTTAATAATTGTTACTCTTGAAGGTTTATCTGATTCAACAGAAATCGATAGCTTTAAAGGTTTTCCGTTAGATTTGATTCTCCCACCCATATGGGCAGTTGAATCATTATCATTACGGATTAAAAACTCGATTTTTGGTCCAAAGCTGATGAAAACATTTCCTGCCTTGAGCCCATCAATTATCCCATTTTGGCTTAATTCATTGGCATGAACCCAGGTAACTACTTTCCCTAATTCTTCTATTTCATTTCCAGGATAATGAGAATCGGTCCCGGCTACACCAATAGTGCGATATCCTTCTCGCAACAATGCATCCCAAATCCCTATCTGGGGGATATTGTTTGCGCCTTCCAGACTATGATATATCTCAAAGAGGTCAGCATTTTCCCAATTAAAATCAAAATGCCGCCATGCTAAAAGACTGCTCATCGCATGATTAATACAGAATAATCCTCCCTGCTTATGTGTTTCTTCTGCAGCCTGGTTAGCATTCCAATCATTCCTATCTATAAAAACATCGACCCATTTTTTAATACCATGGATATTCGCGTGGCCATTTTGGCTCGTTATTTCAGCTGAATTTAGCAATGTCATGTCAGGCAATGTTGATTCATCAATCCGCCACCATTGACTTATAGTGAAATGGTCAGTAATGGCTAAGAAATCCAAACCCGAAGAGTATGCCATTTCGATTAGGTCGTTAACAGGCAAGGCTCCATCACTTTCTTTTGTGTGTGAATGTAATTCGCCGCAATACCAGCCCGGTGAATGATTAATTATTCGATCATCAAAATATGGAGTTGGAACGGACCCTGTTTGCTCTCCAGTTTCATAATAGATCTCTATCATTCCTCTTTCAGCACCTTTCAATTGTGTGATATCTAATTGAACGCGCCATTTTCCATCAGGGATTTCTCCAGGAATACATCCTCTAGATGATTCAGTCCGTGAGACCCAAAGGTCATATTCTGCAACGCCTTCTCTGATAAATTTCAGTTGAGAGCCCCTGTAATTGTTGGGGTCAAATAACGAAGGGTAAATCCATGGAAAGGAATTCGTTCTCTCATGTGAAAAGATAACCCCAACTTTTTGGGCTTGCTCTGGTACAGAAAAAAATATATCCATGTATGGATTAGCAAAATCAGCCGGAATGATTATCTCTTTTTTGATGATGGTGATTCTTTCGGGTTGCAGTGCTGTTGTTCCGGTATTTTCGGTCATTTAATTTTCCTCATCCTAAATTAGTCGCTTATTTCGATATTCTAAGTATATAGCTATATCAAAAATGATAATCGATCTGATATTGCTTAGAAGGTGGCCTTCAATGGTCGATTCAATTAAATATATTGTCTAGCAGATAATGGACTTAAAAAATTTTATATAATGGATTGAGCAGCAATACTTCAATTCTGAGGAAAATCCGGGAGGAGAAAAAAGCCATGGAGAAATTTGACATCGTAATTAAAAACTGTGAGGTTCTACAACCTGATTTATCGATTCTCTCAAATGCAATGGTAGGGATACGAAATGGACATATAGTCTCGGTAAAATCTTTTTCATCTACGATAGCTTCTTACGAAGCAGATGAAACTATCGATGGAGATGGAAAACTAGCCATGCCGGGTTTTGTGGATGGGCACACACATGCCACGCAGCAACTCTTACGGGGGAGTGTTGTTGATGAATTGCCGATGGTTTGGACACGCATCTTGGTTCCATTCGAAAATGAGTTAACTCCGAACGATGTCTATAATGGTACTAGGCTTTTCTGTATAGAAAACCTGAGGGCAGGAATAACAACTTTTGCTGATGCTGGCGGCCCTCATATGGAATCTGTTGCTCGCGCAGCTGTTGAAACAGGTATTAGAGGTGTTATTTCGCGTTCAACCATGGATACTGGCGATTTAATACCAGATTCCATGAAAGAAACTGTACGGGATGCGATTTCCCGTACTGAAAAGCTTTATAAAGATTGGCATAATAAAGGGAACGGCCGCATTCATATTTGGTTCGCATTACGGCAGGCAATGACCTCAACACCAGAATTGATGGAGGCGGTTTCTAAAAGATCGAAACACTATCAGACGGGTGTGCACATTCACCTTGCCGAGCATCTGGCAGAAGTCGCACATTGCTTGACCAATTACAAGATGCGCCCTGCCGAATGGTTTGACTCCTTCGGAATACTAGGACCAAATGTAATAGCTGCCCATTCAGTTCGCTTATCAGATAAGGAAGTTATATTAATGAGTGAACGAAAGGCGAACGCGGTTCATTGCCCGCACTCAAACCTGGGAAATCACGGCTTTAGTAAGACGCCCCTGCTTATGGCGCTCGGAGTGAATATTGGATTGGGAACAGATGGAATCGCAGGAACTCGACTCAATATGTTCGAACCAATGCGCTTGTTGAAATTTGCGATGCAGGCACGTTTTGGGATTGATATAAATGATCCCCTGGCTATGCCTGCTCTGGATACTTTAAGAATGGCAACCCAGGGTGGTGCCCAGGCAGTTATGATGGGAGATGAGATTGGGAAGCTGCAAGAGGGGTTGAAAGCAGACATCATTCTTTTGGATTTGAATAAACCGCACTTATCTCCAACAGCGCACCTACCCAAGACAATTGCTACCGTTGCAGGGCCTGATGATATAACCGATGTTATTGTTGATGGGATTTTATTGATCAAAGATAAAGAATTTCTACACATAGATGAGGAGAAGATTCGGCATGATGCTGGAAAATCCTTGTTGGAAGTAGGAAAGCGGGCCAACTTGGAACTTCAATCACCTTATGTAGGTTGAAACGGTCCGAGAGATAATTTTAAATCTCAATTAATTTGGTAATAATTTCGACAAGATTTAATCTTGACTTACCAATCTCAAATTCTAAAAAGATGTATATGACTCTTTTGCCAAACCTTTTCCCTGTTAAAAAAGAAAAGCATTCACCCTCAACGCTGTGCCTTATATATGAATAAGCTCAACGTCTTTCCAATAATTCTGAATGCGCTCTGCTGCGAGCCGTCTGTGGCATTGCTCAGCGGTTGGTTCAAAGCACAGTAGGCAACAAGTTTGATTTTGAAATAAGTTCTTTTCCAACGAAAACGGGATATTTCGATCTTTCATTAGCTGCGTGTATCCAGCAACATATTTTTCCCAATCACCATCCGCATGAATGTCATCTAGCAACTTCGTTGTGGGAGCTAAATCAATTAGATAACTATAATCACAGCCGACTATTTCCTTGAGGAAGTATGGCAAATCACGTTTGCTCGCATATTGAGCACCGTCGTGGTTGGGATAAATTCGTATATCGATAAGCCGCTCGATTTTATTATTCTTAAGTTGGTCAAAGAACTCTTGGGCAGTCTTCCCAGAATAACCAATCGTATATATCTTCAAAGGAACTCCTTTTTTTTGTTTAATATTCTCTTGAATTCAACTAGTAAGTGCAACTTTGCAAGTGTTAGAGAGGTAAGCTGC
>CAZBCD010000177.1:0-5112 GCA_964490205.1 uncultured Pelolinea sp.
GGCTTTTTTTTCAAAGGCATCTCCTTGACCGATTCGGCGGCGTAGAATCCGGGTCATAGTACTTAAAGGTCTCGTGAAATTATAATACTAGTATCAATAGTATGACATGTTCTGAAAGAGGTAAAGGAAATAATACTGAAATCTAATGACTCGCATCTTAATGGATCAATCGTGTTAATATAAAGAGAAATCATTATGTCACTTCAATCCCTCATCAACAGCCGATTTGGTATCGGCCTTATCCTCGCACTGGGAAAGATCATCCCATCTTCTATCGGATATCCGCTGGCTGAAAAAGTATCCCTGCGCCTATCTGCGCAGAATAATTCAGGCATAGTGAGAGCCGCCAGGGCAAACCAGTGGATCATCAGCGGGCGTTCTCTTTCGTCTGAAGAATTGGACGCGCAAACACGTGAGACTTTCCGCCAAACTTCCCGCTGGCTGTTTGATTTCTATAACAATATTGATAATTACCAGGCCATACTCGACCGCGTTGCTCTTTCTCCCAAATTAGTTAATTTCCTTACTGATCGATTAGGCGGAGATGAAGGCACAATATTGGTTGCTCCTCATTTGAGTAATTTTGATTTTGGCGGACGGGCGTTGGTCCTGCATGGCTTCGATATCCAGGTGCTTTCCTACCCGCAACCTCATGGAGGGTACCAGTGGCAAAATAAACTGCGTAAAGATATCGGTATGAATGTCACTCCTATGTCCTTAGAATCTATGCGGGCCGCAAAAACCCGCTTGAGAAACGGCGGTGTTGTCGTCACTGGTATGGACCGACCCCTTGATCGATCTAACTACCACCCCCGCTTTTTTAGTTTTCCCGCCGCCGTGCCAACCAGCTATATCCGTATGGCTCTCCAAACGAACTCGGCTGTTCAGGTTATCGCTTGCATCGGGCTTCCAGAAAAAAATTACCGCGTGGAATGTTCCGATCTGATCTATATGGAACCGGACAATGATCCAGTAAGAGAGATTGAAAAAAACGCAGAAAAAGTGCTGCGTGAAGCGGAGAAATTCATCCGCGCATACCCTACCCAGTGGGCAATGTTCTACCCGGTTTGGCCCTTCGCTTTAGAAGAAATGCCTTAATTATTTCCATATTATTATTATTCAAATAGAAAGGTACAATATATTTATTATGGCTAAGAAAAAATCGAAGAAAAATGAACTTAGAAAGATTGAAGACCACCAGCGAATAAATGACATTCTGCTCGGTCCTTTAGAGCGCCCAGCGATTGCCTGGCTAGTCAAGCATATGCCCTCCTGGGTCACATCTGACCATTTAACATTGTTAGGTTTACTGGCAGCTGTGCTTATTGGTGTAAGCTATTGGCTTACAAAACTTGACGCACGATTTTTCTGGTTGGCGAACCTGGGGTTTCTGCTCAATTGGTTCGGCGATAGCCTGGACGGAAGTCTTGCCCGCTACCGGAAGTTAGAGCGTCCGAAATATGGTTTCTTCATTGATCATACCGTCGATATTATCAGTGAAGTGAGTATCTTCATCGGCATCGGGCTTTCTCCGTACGTCGATTTTGAAATTGCCCTTCTCGCTCTCGTGGGATACCTGTGCATGTCAAACCTGGTTTATATCACGACCTCCGTCAAGGGAGAATTCAAGATCTCTTACGGTTCCCTTGGCCCGACCGAAGCACGTGTGATCGCGATGATCGCAAATATAGTTGTATTTTTTGTTGGAAACCCAATGATAAATTTACAAATTGGCGAATTCTATCTATACAATTTGATCCTCATCGCGGTAATATGTCTGCTATTCTTCTTCTTTTTCTATACAACCACTACTCAGGCAATCGAATTGGAACGTGAAGACCGGAAGAAATATCTGAAAAAAGTTCAAAAAGCTGAAGGAAAAAAAATAAGGGGTAAGAAAAAGAAAAAGTAAGCTTTGTTTTTAGTGAAAATAAACTCCATCCGCTTTTCACGAAAAGTTTTTCGTACTATAATTGGGCGGTTGAATTTATGTCCGTAAGTATTATTGGAGAATAACATGATCGTTACAACAAAAATATTATTTAAGGCTGCCTATGGAAAATACGCCATTGGCGCGTATAACATCAATAACCTGGAACAAATCATGGGGCTGTTCCGCGGCAATCTCGACAGCCAGGCACCATTCGTCATTCAAATCAGCAAGGGTGCTCGGAATTACGCTGACAAGGTCATGCTGGAAGGTTTAATTCGGGGTGCGGATGAGATTTTTCCCGAGGCTGTTTTCGCTGTTCATCTCGATCATGGAGACGAAGAAACCTGCTATGACTGTATCGACAGCGGCTTTTATAGTTCAGTGATGATTGATGCCAGCCATGAAGGGTTTGAAAAGAATATCGAGATTACTAAGCGTGTGGTTGACGCAGCTCACGCGAAGGGTATTGTCGTGGAAGCTGAACTTGGCCAATTAGGCGGCGTGGAGGAACATGTAAAAGTGGATGAAGCTAACGCAAAACTGACTGACCCAGGCCAGGCAAAAGAATTCGTCAAGCGTACTGGCTGTGATTCACTCGCTATCGCTATTGGCACAAGCCACGGCGCATTTAAATTTTCCGGGTCACAATCACTGCATTTTGATGTCCTAGCGGATATCCAGAAGAACCTTCCTGGATTCCCGCTGGTCATGCATGGTTCCAGTTCTGTCCCGCAAGAAGAAGTAGAACGCATTAATAAAGCCGGCGGAAAGATTCTCGGCGCGAAAGGCGTGGATGCTTCACAGTTTAAAAAGGCAGCAGAGCTTGGCGTTACCAAGATCAACATCGACACCGATGGGCGCCTCGTTTGGACCCGCGTACACCGCGAAGTGTTTGCTGAGCACCCGGAAGTGTTTGACCTGCGCAACCCCGGCAAGATCTTCATGGCTGAATACGCAAAATTCATCGCCGCGAAGAATAAATTCCTCGGCAGTGCTGGACAATTAGCTGATGCGCGAAAGCTTGTCTCATAATTTCAGCTGCGGTTCGATTCAGTAAGGGATTCAGCTGAATGAAATACAAACGGATCCCTTTTTTTACGGAATAATATCTGCATATAATATAAGTGGGAATAATTTATATAAAAAAAGGTTAAAAAATGATAAAACAAAATTACCTGATCGATGTAGATGGTGTGCTCGTTAGCGGGAAAAAAATGATCCCCGGAGCGGGTGTTTTCATTGAAACTCTAAAAAGAAAAGAGTTGAAATTTCTCGTCGTGACCAATAATTCAATATATACACAGGTTGACCTGGCGCACCGCCTGAAGACTATCGGGGTGGATATCCAGGCTGATCAGATCTTCACATCTGCGATGGCAACCGCTTATTTCATGAAATCACAAAAAGATAAAGGGAGAGCTTTTGTGATCGGAGAAGGCGGCCTCAATGTCGCTGTGCACAATGCCGGTTATATCATGACCGACGAAAATCCAGATTTCGTTGTCCTTGGAGAGACATTTGATTATAACTTCCGTCAGGTTACCAAAGCTGTTCGCCTGATCATTGAAGGTGCCAGTTTCCTCGCCACAAACCCTGACCCAGTCGGTCCTTCCGAACGCGGCGTAGTGCCTGCCTGCGGAGCAATGGCTGCACTCATTGAAAAAGCCAGCGGCTATTCACCTTTTTACTGCGGCAAACCCAGCCCCTTCATGATGCGTTCCGCTCTGAACCACCTAGGCGTTCACTCAGAAAACACGACTATGATCGGCGATCGGATGGATACAGATATCATTGCTGGCATCCAGAGTGGCATGAATACAATTTTGGTACTCAGCGGAGTAACTTCAAATAAACAGATCGCGGATTTTCCATATCGTCCAGGTAAGATTGTCAAATCAGTATCAGAGATCAAGGTGTAATAAGTATTCATGAAATATGATCCGCATGTTCGCATGCGGATTCGTTGTTTAATCACGGTTATGAATTAATATAAAGCTGTATAGATCCCATAAGATCAAGGATAATAATGACTTTTACAATAGAGTTTCAACCCCGCGGTTTACGCGTTGATTGTGCTCAGCCGGTCAACGGATTGGATGCCACCCGCCAGGCAGGTATTAACCTGAGTGCAGTTTGCGGTGGGGACGGCATCTGTGGAAAATGTGTAATTCAGCTTTTATCTGGCACCGAGGATTTTAGACCATCAGAAATTGAACAGAAATATCTATCCTCGGAAAAATTAGATCAGGGCTATCGGCTCGCCTGCCAAATCACTTTCGACAGCGATATTAAAATTTTTATTCCCACGGAATCTATCATTGAGGATCAAATTCTTCAAATTGAAGGAGGTGATAGCTCCCATATCATACAACCAGCAATTCGACAATCTGAAATTGAAATTACAGGGGCACATTTACAAGACCTTACATCAGATTTCTCTCGGATCAGAACTGTACTGAAAGATAAAGACTTGACCGCAGGATTAGAAGTCCTGCGCCGTATTCCCACCATTCTTCGTGGAAATGATTGGAAAGTAAACTTATGGACCCGGGGAAAGGAGATTTTTCATGCGTCGCCAAACCGCAACGTTCACCCTGTCGGATTGGCGGTTGATGTCGGTAGTACCAAGATCGCTTGCTACATGATGGATCTCACAAATGGACGCACGCTCACAGCAAAAGGTACACCCAATCCGCAGATCGCGTACGGAGAAGATATCATGGCACGTATGGGGTATGCTATGCAGGGAAGCACGCAGGCTGAAATGCTTTTTCACCTCACCATAAACGCGATCAATCAGACAGCGGTAAAAATGTGCAAACGCCTTAATCTTTCACTCGATGATATAGCCGATGTATGCCTCGTTGGAAATACCGCCATGCATCACTTCTTTCTGAATCTGCCTACCGGATCCTTGGCTGTATCACCTTTCGTGCCGGTAACAACCGATCCCACCTACCCATCCGCGCGAGAATTAGGAATTACAGTTATGCAGGGTGCTGCTGTATATGCGCCGCCGGTTATTGCCGGGTTCATCGGGTCCGATCACCTCGCTTTCCTCCTGGCTGCCCGTTTTGGAGAGGATCAACGAGTACGGTTGGGTATCGATATTGGCACCAATACCGAGATCGCGCTTCAGGCAGGAGATCGAATTGTCAGCGTCTCTACTGCTTCCGGTC
>CAZBCD010000178.1:0-5088 GCA_964490205.1 uncultured Pelolinea sp.
CCTGTGGTATTCTTAAATAATCACGGTTGCACTTGAGACTTGAATCCAGCAAATATAACCCCAATGGTAACCATACATTACAAGATCAATTTCACAAGAATGTTGGTGCACAGGGATACTATAGTGCCTATGAATATGTACGTAAGAATATACGCGACTCGATTATTCATGTAGAAAATGGGCTACCTTACTATGTTTATGGACCTGGCTTTACTAATTCAGTAAGTCGTCAAGAATCTGCGGATTATATAGTAGTGTTCCAAACAGATTGGAGTTCATCTGATTATGATGTATTGGGATATTCTGATTTGTATGAGACTCAGGATTGGAATTCGAATTGGATATTAGTATATCAAGATAGCCAAGGTCGTGTATATCAACGTGCTGAATAAAAAGAGACCGTGAAGATCACGGTCTCTTGATTTGTTTAGGTGCCCTGTTCCCAGGAATGCAGGTACTTCTCCTGCTCTTCTGTCAGCGTATCAATTTTGATACCCATCGCTTCTAATTTCAAACGGGCTATCTCAAGGTCAATATCTTCCGGGACACCATATACTTTATTATCAAGTTTGTCCGCATTCTTGACCAGATATTCAAGGCTCAAGGCCTGGTTCGCGAAGGACATATCCATCACGCTGGCCGGATGCCCTTCCGCAGCCGCCAGGTTGATGAGGCGGCCTTCCCCAAGAATATGAAGCCTGCGCCCATCATCCAGCGTATATTCCTCCACAAAGGGGCGCACCAATCGTTTTTTAGCAGCCATTTCTTCCAACGCTGGAATATTGATTTCCACATTGAAGTGTCCTGAATTCGAAATGATGGCGCCATCTTTCATTACTTCAAAATGGTGCTTATCGATCACGTTCATATCGCCGGTCAGTGTGCAGAATATATTTCCTTCCTTGGCTGCTTCCATCATTGGCATCACACGGAAGCCATCCATGACCGCTTCTAATGCTTTCAGTGAATCCACTTCAGTAACTATCACATTGGCCCCCAAACCCTTTGCCCGCATAGCCAAACCGCGCGCGCACCAGCCATAGCCAGCAACAACAAATGTTTTTCCGGCGATGAGCATATTGGTCGCGCGGATGATACCATCCAGGGTGGATTGACCGGTACCATAGCGATTATCAAAAAAGTGCTTGGTCATCGCATCGTTGACCGCAACGATGGGATATTTCAACGCTCCGTCATGCGCCATCGCACGCAGGCGAATGACACCAGTTGTGGTCTCTTCCGTGCCGCCGATCACATTATCCAGCAATTCACGGCGATCCTTATGCAGCGTACTGACCACATCCGCGCCATCATCCATTGTCAGATGCGGTTTGTGATCTAACGCGGCATTGATATGTTTATAGTAAATGGTATTGCTTTCACCTTTGATCGCGAATGTCGGAATCTCATAAAAAGATACTAAAGCAGCGGCCACATCGTCCTGAGTGGAGAGCGGATTGGATGCAGTGAGGACTACATCTGCACCTCCAACCTGCAATGTGGTCATCAGATTTGCGGTTTCGGTGGTAACGTGTAAACACGCGGCAACGCGCATTCCTTTCAGCGGCTTTTCTTTCTTAAAACGTTTCTCGATCGAGCGCAGCACGGGCATCTCCCGCTCTGCCCATTCCATTCGCAACCTCCCACCTTCAGCCAGGTTGGTATCTTTTACATCAAAATTATCCATTTTATTCCTTTCAATATTTATTCTTCTATTAACGCATCCAACGCCCCGCCATCATCAAAGTGCTTTCGGTAGCGTTGGACAAACTCAACACGCGTAAAACGGTGATTCTGTGTGCCCTGTTTTTCTAAACAATACGTCGCAGCTAATGAGCCCATTTGGCCGCAGGTCTGCCAATCCAAACCGAGCTGCTTCCCACGGATAAAACCACCGCGGAATGCATCGCCCACACCGGTTGGGTCAGCGGTTCTGTCCGTTTCAACGACCGGGATATGATAATGATCATCTTTTACCCAGACGTTAGAACCGGCATTGCCGCATGTTACCGCCACATAGTCAACCGTACCACGGATGTCTTCATCGCGCATACCAGTATGTTTTTGGATCAATTCGTATTCATATTCATTGATGAACAGGCTTTGCGCATGTAGGATTCCTTCTTTAATTTCCTCTGGGGCACTGCGGACAACCTGCTGTCCCGGATCGTACGAATAGGGCACTTTCAGGTCCTTACATTCAGATGCATATTTACTCATCGCTGTGGGATCATTAGGAGATATGACAACCAAATCATCTACCGTTAAGTTGATGACCTTTAAGGAGAGATCTTTAGAATGCGCCATCGCGCCAGTGTAAAAACTGGCAATCTGGTTATTGGAAAGATCTGTATTCGCGAAAAAGGATGCGGTAAACACACCATCTATTCTCTTCACCAGGGATGTATCAACGCCCTGCTTATCAAGCCATGCCCTGTAATCTTCAAAGTCTTCTCCAACAGTTCCCATCAATTTGGGCGTTTCCCCTAACAAAGCCATCGTAAACGCAATATTCGGTGCAGTTCCTCCGCGTTGGCGCACCATTGTATCAACCAGGAAGGATAAGCTGATCGAATCTAACTTTTCCGGGATAATGTGGTCTTTGAAATACCCCGGAAAGGACATTAAGTAATCATACGCGATAGAACCAGTGCAAATGATTGACATAATTGTGACTCCTTAGATACCTCGTATTTTATCAACAAGGTTCTTTTCAAAAGGCGGATAAATGACCCCTTTTTCTGTGATGAAAGCGGTTATCAATTCATGCGGGGTAACATCAAACGCGGGATTGCGGGCGCTGGCGTCCTTCGGTGTGACCAAACGGTCATGCAATTTCAGATTCAGCACTTCATCCTGCGGTCTTTCTTCGATAGGTATAAGGTCACCTGATTCTAATTCAATATCAACCGTTGAAAAAGGAAATACGCTGTAAACAGGCACATTGTTCGCGTGGGCCGCCAGCGCGAGCATATAGGAACCGATTTTATTTGCCACGTCCCCATTCCGCGCGACCCGGTCCGCGCCAAAGATGACTTTATCCACTTTCCCACTGCGTAAGAAATGCCCGGCGGAACTATCGCTGATGATATCGTATGGGATCTTATACTGTGAAAGTTCCCATGCGGTTAGTCGGGCGCCCTGCAGCCGCGGACGGGTCTCATCTACCAGCACATGCAGTTTTTTCCCCTGTTCAAAAGCCATGCGGATTACACCCAATGCCGTCCCCCAGTCAACAGTTGCCAGCGCGCCGGTATTGCAGTGGTGGATGATCGTGTCCCCATCTTCAATTAGCTCAGCACCATAAGTGGAGATGCTCTTATTGACCTTCACGTCCTCATCTGCCATCACATGTGCCTCAGATAATAAAGCGGAACGGAGGTCCTGAACATTTTCATAATGCTGGGCAGCAACCTTGAGCATCCGTTTTAAAGCCCACGGCAAATTCACCGCCGTAGGCCTGGCTGCCTCCAGGATTTGGGCAGCTTTCTTCAGGTCAGATCTTATCAAATCAGGTGTTGTTGATGTAGAACGCAATGCAGCCAAAGCCATGCCATAAGCTGCCGCCACACCAATTGCCGGTGCGCCGCGTACAGTCATATTTCTAATAGCGTCAGATACTTCCTGATAAGACTCTAAATGGATAATCGTAAAGATAGAAGGCAGCACCCTTTGGTCTACCATCTTCAATCGCTGTGTGGTTTCATCCCACTCGAGGGTACGCATTGATCACTCTCCAAAAAAAACGCGCTCAACTGCGAGCGCTTTGATGCTTGACCTCATCAGTTTAGCATGAGAAAGGGCATTTGTAAAGAGTTGACACAATCCTTAAGCCATACTATAAACGGGGTATGAAAAAAAGAAACCTGTTATTAGGGATCACTCTTTTATTATTATTCCTATACACAGCCTGCACAATTCCCTTTGATTTTTTATTCGAAGAAGAAGACACAGCTTCTGAGGGAACTATAAAGAAGGAAATTCAGCAGTTTATTGATATCCTCGAAAAACAGACTCCAACCCCTGTGCTACTGCCAGCCGACCAACTGGCATCCGCCGATGAAGCGCTGTTCGCAGGAGAAATTGTAAAAGCGCGCTTGGAATACCAGGAAGCATTTACAAACAGCAGCGAGCCTGATCTGCAGTCCAGGGCATTATATGGGCTCGGACGCACATATTTCCTTGAAAGAGACTATTATGCTGCCATTGATGCATTTAACCGCATACTCGGCCAATATCCGGATACTGAATTTGCTGCAAATGCTTATTTCCTGGTGGGGCAGGCCTACAGAGAGATCGAAGAATACCAACAGACAATAAACGCTTATAGCAAATATATTGAACTCAAACCCGGGCTGATTGATGCTTACGTTTATAAAAAAATTGGGGATACCGCCATGGCTGACGGAGATTACGACCAGGCGATTTACAATTACCAGGCTGCTCTTCTGGCAGACCCTGATTATGATCAGCTATACATCAATCTCCAGATCGGGAAAGCGTACGATGGATTAGAGGACTACACCACAGCCATCCAGTATTACAACAGCGTATATAACACAGCACAAGATGATTACACTCGCTCAACCGCCAATCTATTATCCGGACAGGCTTATTTATCTTTGGGATTGACCAATGAAGCTTACACTCAATTCCTTGATTCAGTGATCAAGTTTCCCAAGGCATATGATTCTTTTACCGCGCTTACTATCCTGGTCAACGACGGCGTTCCCGTGGATGAATTCCTGCGTGGAAGGGTCAATTATTATGCTGGATCATATGATTATGCGATTCAGGCATTTCAAAGGTATTTGGATTCCAGCCCGGATAATAATGATGGTTCGGTATATTATTTTTTAGGACTCAGTCATTATTTCGCTGAAAACCCCAGAAATGCGGTTACTGCGTATGATGAATTGATATCTAATTACCCTGGAAATCCATATTGGGCATCCGCCTGGGATGAAAAAGCATATGTGCAGTGGGCAGTTCTTAATGAATATACCAACGCAGCTGATACACTGCTGTCCTTTGTAAATGCAGCACCAACCTCCGCTGAGGCCGCATCATTTCTCTATGAGGCCGGGC
>CAZBCD010000179.1:0-5087 GCA_964490205.1 uncultured Pelolinea sp.
AAATTTTAGATTATCATCAAATCGACTTTGTAAATTAAACGAAGAAAATAAAAGAGTAATGAACCAAATCTTAGATTTTATTATCCAGAATTAAGGATATTTATTAAATATATATTATCAAATAATAACCAATTTGTGGATAATCACAATATTACTTCACCGGTATCGATTATATTAAATATATATATTCCTTTATTCATAAGGTCAACTTTTTTCTCGAATTGCAGCCAATCCTGAGCAAAAATATCAAATAAATAATCCCCCCCATGAAAATAATTTTTATCTAATGTAGAGATAACAATAGCAATCTTATCTATGTCATAGTATTTAATTTTTGATTGAAGATTTTCCATATCAATAATATTCCAAGTATAAGTATTGAAATCGGGAAAAACTTTTAATAAATGTTTTTTTGGAACCCAGTTCTGTAACCCCCAAACCCATTCCGGTTCATTGTTCATGTCCTTTCTGTACATATTTAGTAATTCATTGGATCCAAAATTATTGATCCAGATCACATCTTCCGGGTTGAAGCTTTCTGCAATCAGGCGCACCTCCCTGTTATAACCATATTTTGAATAAACTGAGATTTGCCCGATGCTGTAAGAGAAAGCAAGGGAAGTAAGAACCATTCCCCCTGATAACATAATTATGAATATGGAATTAATTTTATTGAATATGTTTTGCTTTTTGTACCTTAAGAACCATGTAGCCCAGAATAAAAAAAGCAGGGATAATTCCAATATGATTTTTGGCATGATAAACGTAGTTTCAAATGCCAACCCTAATAGCACAAATAATGTCGTGGCTAACAAAATATTCTTGGAAAATTCTAAATCATTAAATCCTTCTTTGATGTACATGATGAAAAAAAGCATAAATAAAGACGACACGCACAACAGGTATCTGCCATGTGAGGCTCGCAAAATGAAAATTACCACATTAAAAAACAATATCATTGGAAGCAAATACCCTTTATCTTTTTCCGACCACCACAATCGAAATTTTTTATAGGCAATTACTATGGCAGGCAATGTAATAATCTTGGGAATTGAAATAAACGAGAAAGTTCGCGGATACAATATTTTCCCGATATAGGCTAATGTCACATTTGCCACTTTTATTAGGGAGATTAAAATGTCCGTCAGGCGGGTATTGGCACCAGCCGTGCCATAACCGACTTGAATAAAATCGGAAAGCTTGAATATCTCCTTCCCTCCCTCATCCAACAAATTAGCGCTACCAAATTCAAAAGAAAATTGACTTGTAATCCAATCTAAACCAAAATCATTGAAACCCAGTATTGCTGACAGAAATATATTCAGAGGAATAATACTTGTACCAAACATAAGGATGATATAGAGCAGCGAGAAAACAAATGCGGCAAAAGATCGTGTGATAATATTCGCAACGGCTATCCCGACACCCTTCTCCTTGACCATGCGCAGTTCCTCGAGCAGGATGTATAACCCATAGACAGGCGCGACCGTGAAAAAGACGTGCTCCTTAGCATCCAACATGAGAAGCAGGGATAAGCCGATCAGCCAGCGGTTCGAATTTTTCAAGAAAAGGAAAAGGAAAAGAAGAACAGTGAATACAGCGGGAATATCCCTTAAAAAACTAACGGATGTCCTAATAAAATAAAGACTCGCAGAAAACAGCACGGTCGCCCAAAAACAAGAATCTCCTTTAAAAAAATATTTATCAACAATATTATAAAATATCCAGATGGAAGAAACACTGATGAAGATGGTAAAAAGCGTCGCGGTAAAAACAGATGGCCTTCCAAGAATGATGAAAACCAGTGCCACAGGGATTTTAAAAAGGAAGCCGTGCAACCCAACTCCATAATCACCAAACCATATTCCCTTTTTTAGTAATTCGGAGATTATCATCGTCTCCCTTAAAAAAAATGTTTCGTCTGCAACTGCATCACGAAAAAAAGATAAGATAACGAGAAAAATGGAATAAAAAACCAGGTAGATAATAAAAACAGTTTTTGTATTTTTTTCTTCTGAAAACACTTTCAAAATTTCTCTCCTCCAAAAAAGATTATCGTTGACTATAAGGAAATAATTTTAGATACAATATTTATAAGTTTCTGTACCCGGCTTTGATAATGTTGAATTGTCAGGTATTGTCAGAATTTAATAAAAATTGTTTATATAATTCAATGAGGATAGCAATTGAATTTTCTAAGGAATAAGTATTTGCATATTCAATTATCTTTTCATGATCCCAGTTTATCAATAATGATAATGAGATTGCTCGGGAAAGATCGATACAGTTTTCAGCCTCACACAAAATACCATAAGAAGGGTGAGTAATTATTTCTTCGCTGCCCCCGTTTCGTGTCGCTACGACTGGTAAGCCGCATGCCATCGCTTCCAATTGAACAACGCCAAAACTTTCTCTGATGCTTGGCAGTACAAATATATCTGATGCGTTCATAAATTGGTTTATATTATCGTGTGGAATATGGCCGACAATCGTGATCGCATGATCAAGCTTATTCGAACTTATCAGACTCATTAAATTTTTGTATAACCACCCGCCACCAACAATATATAAATGCAAATCTGGAAATTCATTGATTAGGATATTCATCGCTCCAATCAGGTATTCGTGGCCTTTAATAGAAACCAGACTGCCAACAGTGATTATGATCTTTTTATCCAGGTCTATTCCCAACACTCGCCTAGCTTTCATTTTATTGGTTCGATGAAATCTCTTACTGCTATACCCATTTCTTAAAATGAAAATCTTTGAAGCATCGGTTTTTAGCTTAAGCAGGCATTTTTCATTTGATTCACTTACTGTCAACACAACTTCTGCGCTTTCCAATATCTGCTTTGTTATATTTTTCCACCACTTGTTTATAAAAGGGAGCTGATAGACATCATAGCCATGCCCCGTAACCAGGAAGGGAACCTGGTATTTTTCTTTTAATCTCATTCCGACATAACCTGATGACCAGATGAAATGAGAATGGACAAGATCAAACCTTATTTGGTGCTTTTTAATTGCCCGCTCTACAGCGCGAAAATGTAACGCTCCCAATATTCTAAAGAAGATTCCAAACGGCAGGTACCAAACCGGAGTTCGAATCACCTCGACATTATTTGGGGTTTTACTGGTGTTGATAACAAAACTGTCATCAAAATTCTTTATCCATTTTAAAGGAATATACTTTGCGATTCTTGATATGGGTTTGTATCTGACCAATACATATACTTTATTAAAATAACTGGCTGCCTCCTCGATGGAGTCTTTTTGAAAGGTAGTGTAGTTATGGACGATATAAAGGATATTCTTTTCCCCAAGCGTCTTTTTAATACTCATCATCATGTGTTTGCTTTTTTAAAAAAGTCATCTCCCAAAGCCAGCATTGATTATTTTAGAGGATAATTTTCAATAAAATCCACCATCCATGCCGTCAGGTCAACTTTTTCCTTCAGCATTTTGTCTCGCTTGCGCGCCCATTCCGCTTTCAGATCAGGCAAAGCCAGCAGTTCTTCAATCTTACTAAACATCTGGCTCTCCTGCCGGGGTAAAAAGCCGTAGGTTAGGCCATAACGGTTCTCCAGCTCTTCAATCACAGAACACAGGCCAACGAACGTGTTGCAGCGTACTGCTGGAGTGCCCAAGACGGCAGATTCTATTGTCATTGTCTGGCTGTCACTTACCAGCATCGCAGCGTAAGATAAAACGTGGTGAATGCGGTCCGGAGATGTGGGCAGCTGATACTTTCGCAACTCCTCTGGAGTAACACCTTCTGTGTTAATAAATACCTTTCCATATTTTGATAAAAGATTAATCAACCTTTGAACGGTTTTATCCGATATGCCTTTTCTTCCAGTATCATGGTGGGCTTCAAACGCGACAAGCCGTATGACAAAATATCTTTCATTCCTCTTGATCCCCAACTCATGCAGTACGGCAGGATCAGGGACAAAATGATTCGGATGAAGATAAGCAAGTTCTTCATAAGCAGCATAAGTCACATATCTGCTTTTACGTTTATCGCGTAAACATTCTGGTACAACAATCGCATCAGCAAATGGATAAGCCAGTACTGCAAAACTCCTTAAATAATCAATATCATCTTCATTAAATATTATTGAACGGGATGGATGGATTTTAGCCACATGTGTAATGCTGACAGAAGTACCTATCAGGATGTCTGCCCTGAAATCAACCGCTAATTTCAGTAATTTCCAATCATGTTCTATCAATTCATAAAGCAAACCGAGCTGACCTTTTCTCGCTCTTGATACAATGCGATAGTCAAATCCATAGGCTTCGATTAGTTCTGGGACAAGCTTCCGGTCCCGGGTTGCAAAAATAACCTTATGACCTCGGTTAATCCAAATCCTGGCTGCATTGCGGTAAAGATGGACTTGAGCTAGATGCCCGACATCAATCAGGATATTCATATTGTGATCGGTTGATTTTCATGTTGTTTTCCATGTCGAACCACATGGCAAACAGAACAAACTGCACTCCTGTAATAGCCATAAAGGTGAACAGCAGCGTGTTCATCTGCGGGATCGTTCTATAATCCGCCCAGATGATGATTATCCTCGCCAGCAGGATAGGCGACAGAATGAACAGCTGCAGCAGCCCAACCATATAGAAAAGAAAGAGCGGGTGGAAATCCCGGATGACATATTTCTGCACCATGCGGTTGTAAAACAGCCTGGACATCAGCCAGAGCATTTTGGGAATAATGAGGATCGGTTTAATCCCGCTTTTTTCTCCGATGTTGTAAACCGGCCGAACCGGGACATCAATGACCCGAAAGTTAAATATATTCAGCCGCACAAGCAGGTCATTAGGTTGCCCGTAGCGTTTATACATTTCTTCCCACTTGATTGTGTGCAGGGCTTTTTTATTGATGACCGTATAACCGCACTGTGAATCCGCAATGCTCCAATAGCCAGAAGCGATTTTGGTCAGCAGAGATAAAGACGCATTGCCAATGTACCGAGTTCTTGGGATTACTTTCCAGGCATCGCCTGTGAACAGCCGATTTCCTTTTGAATAATCCGCTTTGTTTTCAGCAACCGGTATGATTAGGTTTTCCA
>CAZBCD010000180.1:0-4946 GCA_964490205.1 uncultured Pelolinea sp.
AGACCACACTATTTACATTGCTAAGTGGTACTAAAAATGGGGTGCACCTCATAACTGCAATTGTATGCTAAGTTAATATTGGTAATTTTCACGATTACTCCTTATAACTTTTTATATTGATATGTATAATCCATAAAATCTAACAAGAAAATTAGCTATAATTAAGTGATATTATCCTGAAATTTAATATGCAAAATAATAAGCCAAAATTATAATATTAATGAGACAAAACGAAAAGCAAATAAGTAATGTTCTTGACCGTGCAATTATGGGGGATGAGGATGCATTCAGTTTTCTATATCAAGAAAATGTAAAAAAGATTTATAACTATATCTTTTATCGCACTGGGAATATTCATGATGCGGAAGACCTTACTGCACGGGTGTTTCAGCGTGCGTTAAAACATATGCCGAATTATAAGAAAACAAAAGTGCCTTTTTCTGCGTGGTTATATCGGATTGCTCATAATTTAGTGGCCAATTGGTATCGCGATAATAGTAACCATAAAAAAGAATTGCCGATTGAGGATCATTCATATATTGAGAGTAAAGCTGATTTTCCTGAGAAGCAAATTGAAAAGCGACAAGAAGTAGAGAAATTAATTAATGCAATACATTTACTTCCTAGTGATCGCCAGCAGCTTCTTATTCTGAAATATGTGGAAACCATGTCTAATAAAGATGTTGGATTGATTATGGGGAAAAGCGAGGGTGCAATTAAAAGCCTTTATCATCGGACATTGAAAGAATTGCGCCGCTATATTGTTGACGACAGCGAAATTATTTAGGAAAAAAGATGAAAACAGAAATTGATCATACAAAATTGGAAAATGAATTGGATGGTGTTCTCAACCCTATTGTACCCTCGAGGGATTTTGTTAATGAATTGCAAACAAGACTAAGATTGAAAAATCCAATTGTGGTGGAATATCCGAATTACTTGCTCCCAATAGTTTTAATTTCAACTGGATTATTATTCGGTATAGCAATTATATGGGGATTAAATAAGATTTACCAACTGGTTTTATCTCCCGGGAAAGAATAAACCCAATTAATTAAGAGGAATTGATAATTTTGGTAGGACAGTTGACAAATATCGTTTATATGGGTTCTCCTCGATATGCAGAGATTATTCTGCGGGAGTTGCATGAGAGATTTGATGTTGTTGGTGTTATAACTCAGCCTGATAAAAGAGTAGGACGGGGGAGATCTATCCAGTCTCCCCCTGTTAAGGCTTTTGCGAAAGAAAGAGGCATCCCTCTTCTGCAGCCGAAGAAATTAACAGTAGAAGATGTTCTTTACGTTCTTTCTGAATGGGATCCTCATGTAATCGTTGTCGCTGCCTATGGGAAGATTCTTCGGTCCCGAATTTTAGAATTACCAAGATTTGGCTGTATCAACGTCCATGCTTCATACCTGCCGAGATGGAGGGGCGCTTCTCCAATTCAAGCGGCGATCTTGAATGGTGACCAAACTGCTGGCGTTACGGTCATGAAAATGGACGAGGGTATAGACACGGGAGATATTATTACGCAAAAAGAATTCAAGATTTCTGAATCTGAGACTACTGCTTCCTTAACTGAAAAAATGGCGACCATTGGAGCCAAATTATTAATGGATGCTTTACCTCGATATATTAGGGGAGAAATTGTTCCGCAAAAACAATCTTCAGTGAATGTAACCTATGCGGGGCTGATCAAGAAACAAGATGGATTATTAGATTTTCAAAAAAGCGCAGAAGAACTTGAACGACAAGTTAGAGCTTATGATCCATGGCCGATTTGCTACTTCAATTGGAATGGTAAGAATGTGAAAGTATACTCTGCTAGAGTATTAAAATCACACCACTTGAAACCAGGTCAGAGAGGAAAAATCGAAAAATATCCATGTATTGGAACCAGAACCTATGACCTGCAATTAGTAAAGATCCAAATGCCCGGGAAACAGAAGATCAGCGGAATAGTTTTTCTCAACGGAGCCAGGAAATGGGTTGAAAAGAATTCAGAAGGATCAAATAATATAAATCAGAGGAAGAAAAATGAAAAATAAAATATCTATATCCAATCAGATTGGCGCTATTTTGCTAACAGCAATTGTTATACCTGCATTGTTTATTTCCTTTTTCACTGTTCCGTTTGAGTTCGTAATTTTTGAACCTGAGAGTTATTATGTGATACTCGAGAACACAAAATACAAAGAGGAATTTCCTCGTGTTGTTTCAGAAATAATTACTGATCAATTATTGAACAACGATGAAAATAAATCACCGATGATTCTTGAGAATAAGGAATCGCTAAAAACAATTCTTATGCATTATCTACCTGAAGAATGGATGAATGAAATTTTTAAAGATATCATTGACAAGGTAATCGCATATCTAAATTTCAAAACCCCATATACATCAATTGAAATTAATATTGTGAGCCTTAAAAATGCATTGATATTAAATAGTTCCATGCTAGCTGATAAATACCTACTCTCTCTAGATAATTGTACAGTTGAAGAAGACTCGGAGTTTGATGGAAAAGAGATAATAGACCTTTATACGCTACCGCCCTGCAAACCGTCAGCCAAAAATAGAAAAATTGTCTCAAGCGCTTTATCTATGATGATTGAAGATAAAACAAACCAACTACCTGCATCGATTAATTTAATTGGAGTGGTTCCGGGAGGAATGATTTTGGGTGATGCATCCTTTTATTATTACAGCATCACCCGATGGGTTTTCCGACTTCTCCCATTTGTAACTTTGCTCCTATTGATTTTCATAGCGTATCTTCTTAGAAGAAATAAAAAGGTCATGCGAAGATGGAGCGGCCTAATTCTTACCACTATTTCTGCCTTAACCTTAATTGGACTGCTTGTTATTTTAGTTGGATTTGACCAATTTACAGGAATAATATTCAATCGTTACTTTTCACAAGTAATAGCCGGATTCGGTTACGTACTCTTGGGGATGATACAAAAAGTTGGGAATCAGGCTTTGCTATGGGTGATTGCGGTTTCAGGGTCCGTTCTATTTTTTGGACTGGTTTTACTTCTATCCGTGCGGTTTACAAAATCTGAAGACAATGTGATTGAAGAATGCCAGGAAGAGGCTACTCTTGATATTCAAACCGATGCATCAAAAAAAGAGATCATCCCAGAAACGATAGAGGAAATTGAAAAACGGGAAAAGATAGCGGGAAATGAAAAAAAGAAAGGAAAGGGTTAATACTTGGTATTTTTATTGAATTCTTTCTTCCATTTATAGATTGTATTCAATGCTTCAATAGGACTGGTAGATTCGATATCCAATTCATTTAATTCATCAAGCAGGGGGTTACTTTGTTCAAATAACGGGAACTGACTAGACCGTTCCTTTTTGCTAGACAGGATTGGTTTTTCGTCTTCCTTTTCAAATTGGTGTAAAAGATCATTAGCCCGATTAATAATCGGATTGGGCATACCTGCTAACTGAGCAACATGAATTCCATATGATTTATCGCATCCTCCCTCTACAATTTTATGGAGAAACACAACCTCATTATCAGATTCACTGACAGCAACATTGTAATTACAAACTTGGGGGAGGAATCCAGGCATTATTGTCAATTCGTGGTAATGAGTGGCGAAGAAGGTGCGTGATTTAAGTTTCGGGTGGTTATGGATGTATTCAACCACTGCCCAGGCTATTGATAAGCCATCATAGGTGCTAGTTCCTCTTCCGATTTCATCGAGGATTAATAGACTGCGGTTTGAAGCATTATTCAAAATATTTGCTGTTTCCACCATCTCGACCATAAAAGTAGATTGACCAGCATGAATTTCATCCTGTGCGCCTATACGTGTGAAAATACGATCGACAATTCCAATCTTTGCAGAAGAAGCAGGTACGAAAGAACCAATTTGTGCGAGTAATACAATAAGAGCTATCTGCCTTAGGTATGTGCTTTTACCGCTCATATTCGGTCCGGTAATGATATGAATTAGATGATCATTATCAATTCTTGTATCATTGGAGATGAATGATCTTGTCTGTAGTGTATGTTCAACCACTGGATGGCGGCCATCTTTAATCTCGAGCGATTCGTCTTTTAGGAGTTCAGGGCGGCAGTAATTACTTTCTGATGCAATTTCAGCCAGGGAAAGGAACACATCAAGTTCAGCAATGAATTTGGCTAAATCACTGAACTTTTTCTGAGATTTTGAAAGTTTCACACATAAATCGTGAAAAATTTGATTTTCTAACGTTCTAATCTCCTCATCCGCATTTAAAATGATTGTTTCAAACTCTTTTAATTCCGGAGTGATAAATCTTTCGGCATTAACTAGAGTTTGTTTACGAATATACTCATCAGGCGTCTTATCTAAATTACTTTTTGTGATCTCGATATAATAACCAAACACTTTGTTGTAACCGACTTTGAGGGTCCTAATCCCATGTTTTTCTTTTTCTATTTTTTCTAAATTTGCGATCCATTCACGGGCGTGCTTTGATGCGTTTATCACTTCATCTAAGGCCGTTGAAAAACCTCCTTTAATTACGCCTATATGCTGCAAAGTAGCTGGTGGTTCATCTGAAATTGATTCTTGCAGAAGCGCTAATTCCGCTTCGCATATTTCCAATTGGATATTATGAATATTGACTAAGGAAAATTTCTCTTTGAGAATTGATAAAACCTCCGGGGTTTTTATCAACGTTTCACGTAAAGATATCAAATCGCGGGGTGTTGCATGTAAGGTTTTTATTCGGTTGGTGATTCGTTCAATATCGGAGAAATTATTAATATGGTTTTTCAGTTCAATTCTGAGAAGCCCATCGATGAAAAAGAATTCAACCGCATCCAGACGTTTATTAATTGACTCGGCGTTTGTCAGGGGTTGGTTTATCCATTGGTAAATTTGCCTTTTCCCCATTGGTGTAACGGTTCTGTCGATGATACTTAATAAAGATCCATTTTCATA
>CAZBCD010000181.1:0-4832 GCA_964490205.1 uncultured Pelolinea sp.
TTTAATTGGGCGTATCTTCATAAATCCCGGTGACCGAATTTTAGTTGAGTCACCCACATATTTAGGTGCCCTTCAAGCTTGGATCGCGTACGGTGCTGAATTCATTTCCGTTCCTTTTGACGAGGATGGAATGGTCACCGATAAATTGGAAGATCTTCTTCGCGCGGGAATTAAATTTATTTACGTATTGCCAAATTTCCAAAATCCAACCGGCGTCACACTGTCGTATGAGAGGCGCCTGCATTTGATTGAATTAGCTGACAAATACGGTGTCCCCATCATTGAAGACGACCCATATGGGCAACTACGGTATGAAGGTGAACACTTACCTGCAGTCGTAGTTCTGGACAGCCAGACAAGATCACAGGATACATGCTATTCTGGGAATGTGATCTATCTAAGTACTTTTTCAAAAACACTCGCACCTGGGATTCGATTAGCCTGGGCTATTGCTCCACCTAAAATAATCCAGAAACTGATCTTGGCAAAACAAGGCGCGGATTTGCATACATCAACCTTCAATCAGATTACTACATTTGAAGTAGCTAAGGATGGTTTCTTAAATGATCATGTTAAACTGATCCGCAAAGTTTATCGTGAACGGCGTGATGTTATGTTAGATTCGCTTGAAGAGCATATGCCTCAGGGGATCAAATGGACACACCCAAAGGGCGGTTTGTTCTTATGGGTAACCCTTCCAACCATCTTGGATACAAAAGTAATATTTGATGATGCGCTGGATAAGAGTGTCGCTTTTGTTCCCGGAGCGTCATTCTTCACAGATGATGGAGGACATAATACGATGCGCCTGAATTTCTCCAACGCAAAACCGGAATTGATTAACGAGGGAATTGGCAGATTATCCAAAGTAATTAAAAACCATATTATGAAGAAATAAAATCCATATCACAGTATCGGACTGTTCTTCCATAAATTAAATTCAGTAAGAATAGATCCCCCAATAAATTCACGTAGAATCGAATTATCTGGAATCAAATCTTCATTTACCGGTAAGAACCATTCAAGAAACGCTAACAATCTTTTCGCCTCCAGGAATTCATCAGTGCCATGTGGAATTTGCCTTAATAATGTTTCTGCGTATGTTCTAAGAGCTGCTAATTCATAAACCAGCGCCGAATTAAAGATCTCGTCTGCGTTTTCTTGGTGAGGGAAAATATACTCTCGCTCTCCCCTTCGAACTGATTCCCACATTTGGATGGTCTTCTGGGCAGAATATCCTCGTGTACGTGCGTCTCTAATTATTCGCCGTAATAATCTTGTGTCAGTTGTGGAAATCCGATTGTAGTGGTCTAAGTTCAATTGCGCAAGGCAAGAAGCATAAATGCGGAACTTGTTCGATCGATCAATATCAGATATTAATCTTGGATTCAACCCGTGTATGCCTTCAATCAGGATAATCTGGTTTTTTCCAATCCTGATCGTATCTCCAGTTTCTCTCTTTCCAGTTTTAAAATTGTATCGTGGAACTGTTACCTCTTTCCCTTTAAGCAATCGCTTGAGATGATCTTCCATCAGTGAGGAATCTATCGCTTCAAATGTTTCAAAATTGAAGTTACCATGTTCATCTTTTGGTGTTTTATCTCTATCTACAAAATAATTATCCATTTCAAATGCGAATGGAGAAATCCCATATGTTAGCAATTGGATCGCTAAACGCTTAGAAAATGTTGTTTTTCCTGACGATGTCGGCCCAGCAATCAGGACAATCCGCAAATCATCGATTCTTGAATGAATCAGTGAGGCAATCTGTGAAATTTTTTGCTCGTGGAGTGCTTCTGATACTAAGATCACCTCTCGAATAGAATTGTTGGATATCGACTCATTGAGGGCGGCAACGCTATCGATGTCAAGGCTTTCTAACCATGATCCGTATTGTTTAAAAATATCCAACAATTTACTATAGCGAGGCATCGGCAGTAATTTCTTTGGTGTTTTTCGCCTTGGATACTGCAAGATGAAACCTTCACCGCTTATAATCAACTTGAATAAGGTTAGATACCCTGTTGAAGGTACCATATAACCATGATGATAGTCTCGATGATTTTTTAGTTGGTACAAAACCAGATAAGGTTTTTTTCGGTATTTTAATAATCTTATTTTGTCTCTATATAACTTTTCTGAAAAATAGGAAATTGCCTCTTCTAAAGGAACTTTTTCTTTACAAATAGTAAGGTCTTCCGACACTAATTTTCGCATATGTTTTTCAAGATCGGCAATTTCGATTTCATTTAATGGTTCTCTATCAATAACCTTACAATAATATCCACCATTTGGTACGGAATGATCTATTGCCAGAAATGCCTTGGGAAACATTTCATGATAAGCGGTTTCGAGGAGGAAAGTTAATGAACGGCGGTAAATCTTCGATCCATCAGAAGTTGTCATATTGATCGGCGTAATCTTACAATCATGTGCAACTTTGTAAGAAAGCTCTCTTAGATTCCCGTCAACAACTGCCCCTACTATGGGTGCGCCTTCCCATTCGCCCAATAGTGAAAATAACTCACCTATTGTGGATCCTCTTCTACCAAATATAATCCTGCCATCAGGTAGATAAAGCTCAACATCTTCCCGCTTCTGTGAAATGAATTGTACGTTCTTTTCTTTTTCCATTGTGGAAGAAAATTTTACCATGATGAAACTCGAGTAAAATTAGCTGGGTTTTTTATAATCTGATTTTTAATAATGGGAAAAACATTCTGGCGTTTAATTATTTCTTCACCTTCATCAGGCTCATGGAATATGTCCGTGGATGAAGCAATTTTGGAAAAAGTTGTTTCAAGGGATGTACCGCCTACCTTACGTTTGTACAGCTGGCATCCTTATTGCCTTTCAATTGGCCATGCCCAGTCAATTTCAGAAGTAAATACTGGTTTTCTAACTGAAAAAGGGTGGGGAGTGGTTAGGAGACCCACCGGAGGTCGCGCGATTTTACACGCAGATGAGCTTACGTATTCCATTAATGCTCCAATTGATGATCCGCACATCCGAGGAGGGGTGATTGAATCCTATCAGCATTTATCTCATTGTCTTTTACACGCGCTAGAATTAGTTGGAATTAAAACTGATTCGAGGCCTAAAGTGAAAGAGGAAAAGCATTTATCAAAAAATCCAGTTTGTTTTCAATATCCTTCTGATTATGAAATTACTTTTCAAGGGAAAAAACTTATCGGTAGTGCTCAGGCGCGAAGAATCAATGGTTTACTCCAACATGGAGCCATTCCATTATTCGGTGATATTTCAAGAATTATTTCAACACTTAATTATAAAAACGATGAAGAAAAACTTAAAGCAAAAAGCAGCTTATTATCAAGAGCAATAACTTTGCAGGATGTTATGGGGCATATGATTTCTTGGAAGGAAATAGCTGATGCGATTTTACATGCATTTGAGGAAACCCTTAACATTCATTTCGTATATTCCTCATTATCGCCGAATGAAATAAATAGGGCAAAAACCTTACAAAAAGAGAAATATGCTAATAGGATTTGGACTTTTAGGATTTAATAAAATTCAATGAATCTAATTTCAATTCTTATCTTATTTGTAGTTATTGGATTCTATACGTATATTCTAAAATATCATGACCAATGGATATTAAGCATCTCGCGCATTCCCCAATCCGACTGGCTTCTTGTACTAGGTGCTGGAGTAGAAACAAATAATAGACCCTCTCCAATCCATGAAGAGAGATTAATTTCAGGTGTCAAGTATGTTAGAAAACTCAATCCCAAACACATCGTCCTTAGTGGAACAAAGAAAGAATTAGATTACAACGAACCAGCTGCAATGCAGAATTTCTTATTGTCTGAGGGGATTGATCAAGATTCTATTATTTTGGATGAATTAGGATTTTCCACATATCATTCATGTTTTAATTTGAAAAATAAATATGAACCAGAGAATATAGTCATCATTTCACAGCATTTTCATTTATATCGTTCATTAATGATCAGCCGATTGATTGGCCTGCGGTCATTTGGCCTTGCGGCAAATAATTTTTCCTTTTCTAATTCTTTAAAAGTGTTTTGGTATTTTCGCGAGAGCGTAGCTATCCCCTTTAATTTGTTAAAAATGTTGTATTTCTATATTTTCGGAAACCGATAGTATTCGCAATTTCATAGATATAATTAAGAATAATTCGTTATCAATACCACTGAGATATAAAAGGATACACGAAAATGGTCCCAAAGGGTAAGGGGTTCTATATTTGGAAAATACAGAATTGTGAAAATGGAGATCCAGAATCTATTGCTTGGACTGCCTTTAAAGCTGGGCTAACTCATGTTCTTATCAAGATAGCTAATGGAATTTACGATTACAACTATGATACATCCACAAAAGAGGACCTGATTGGGCCAGTCGCAGATGCTCTCCATAAAAGAAATATCAAGGTTTGGGGGTGGCACTATGTTTTCGGGGATTTGCCAAAGGACGAAGCGAAAGTAGCCATCCGACAAATCGATCGTCTTCCATTAGATGGCTATACGATAGACGCAGAATCTGAATACAAGGGAAAATATACACCCTGCCGGATATTCATGAAAGAATTACGCAACGCCTTACCGGATTTTCCTGTCGCCCTAAGTTCTTACAGATACCCAAAATACCATATGGATCTACCATGGAAGGATTTCCTCTCTCACAGTGATTTCAATATGCCCCAAGTTTATTGGGAACAGTCACACAATCCTGCCTATCAATTGGAACGCAGTCTTAATGAATTCCAGACAGTGGTTGAACCTTTCCGCCCCATGATTCCAACTGGTGTTACATATTGTGCTGGAGGATGGTGCCCATCCTCCAGCGAG
>CAZBCD010000182.1:0-4811 GCA_964490205.1 uncultured Pelolinea sp.
TCTCTTGAAAATTCCGTAAACATATTGTCTTCTGCCAAGAAAATTGCCGTAATTTTCGGCAGCCGTTTCGAATTCAATAACGCGGCTGAAGTTTTAGGATCAATCGTTTCTTTGAGTAATCAATTAAATGGAGAATTGATCACAACCAAAGGCAATATTAACAGCGTTGGCGCATCTATGATCGGGATCAATGGCACAGGAAATATTGATGGTTCAGGATTAATCATCATGGCACTTGGCGATGAGAAATTATCTCAGAGATTTTCCAAGAAGTTTGAAAAAACACCTTTCTCGATCATCTTCAGCAGTTATATTTCTCCTCTAACAGCAAACGCGGATATCGTGTTCCCTGTGCAAAATTGGCTTGAACAAGGCGGGCATTACATCAATGCGGATGGTCATATCTTCGAAGCGAAAGCGGCTCTAGAAGCACCGGAGGTGGTTATTTCCAGTGAAGAATCTTTATTAAAACTAGCGGCCGCCTTGAAAGTTAAAAAACAAATAAGCTGGGAGGAATCTTTAAAAGAAATTCCAGCACCAGTAACCATCAGTAAACCTTAGGAGCAAATAATGGCAAAACCTACCGTTGCAAGTGACTGGCTGGCCGGATGCGCTGGCTGCCATATGTCTTTCCTTGATATAGACGAACGTATCGTAAAACTCGTTGAACTTGTTGACCTTCGAGCAACCCCGATAACAGACCTCAAAGAACCCGATGAAGAAGGTGTGACTGTCGGAATTTTAGAGGGCGGGATAAATAATACACATAACCTGCATGTGGCGAGGAAAATGCGCTCCCGCAGCAAGATCCTAGTTGCCCTTGGCGACTGCGCTGTCTTCGGCGGTATCCCGGCAATGCGAAATTTCTTCACTTTAGAAGAGTCTCTACAACGAGCCTATGTCGAGGTACCCACCGCAGATGAAAGCAGAAAAATACCTTCATCTCCGGAATTAGCAAAACCCACGCGTGTTCGTGCAGTTCATGAAGTGGTAAAAGTTGATTTGTTTGTACCGGGTTGCCCTCCAGACGCGGATATCATTTTTTATGTACTCGCTGAATTGGCGCAAGGAAGAATGCCCAAACTAGAAGATAATAATTTAATGTGGAATTAATATAGAGGTTAATATGGCTATGCAAAAAATAACTATCGAGCCAGTGACGAGGATCGAAGGGCACGCAAAAGTAACAATTCATCTGACCGAGGAAGGCAAAGTTGACCACGCGTATTTTCATGTCAACGAATTCCGGGGATTTGAAAAATTTTGCGAAGGCAGAATGGTATTCGAAATGCCCTATATCACACCGAGGATTTGCGGTATTTGCCCCATAAGCCATCACCTTGCGGCAGCAAAAACGGGTGATATTATCATGGGTTCTCCTCCTCCCAGAACCGCTACCCTACTGCGTGAACTTATGCATATGGGGCAGGTAATTCAAAGCCACGGTATGCATTTTTTTGAATTAGCAGGCCCTGATCTAATTCTCGGTTTTGACGCTGATCCAGCAATCAGGAATGTGGTCGGATTAATCCAGGCAGATGCGCAATTGGCATTAAAAGCCGTTGCGCTTCGTAAATTTGGGCAGGAGATCATCAGTACAGTTGGTGACCGCCGCATCAATCCCACTTTCGCTGTCCCTGGCGGTGTTAATAAAGCCCTCAAAAAAGAAGACCGCGAATCAATACTTAATGATATTGATGAAATGATCGCGATCACCCAGACTGGATTAACTATCTTTAAGAACTGGGCTGAAAAGAACAAAGAAGATATAGATAAATTCGCGGTATTCCCCACCGGTTATATGGGACTTGTGACGCCAGAAAATAGCCTGGAGCTTTATCATGGCAATATTCGTTTGGTTGATAGAAAAGGGAAGGAATTAGAATGTTTTGATTCTAATGAATATCTCGCTCATATCGCTGAGCATGTTGAAGATTGGTCTTACCTTAAATTCCCCTATTATAAGAAAATAGGTTATCCTGAAGGAGTGTACCGCGTTGGGCCGCTTGGACGACTAAATACTATTGAGAAAATCGATACTCCACTGGCAAATGAAGAATTCAAAACATACAGAGCAATGAATGACGGAAAACCAATTGAAAATACACTGCATTACCATTATGCCCGCTTGATTGAGATTCTGTTCTCGATCGAAAGGGTGAAAGTGCTTCTTGATGATCCAGACATACTAGGTAAAGATATTCTTAACACCAGGCAAAATTTCAAAGGTGAGGGAGTAGGTGTAATTGAAGCACCCCGCGGAACATTGTTCCATCATTACAAGGTCAAAGAAAATGGGCAAGTTGTGGCGGTCAATCTTATTGTCTCTACCGGGCACAATAACTGGGCTATGAGCGAAGCTGTCGACTCAGTTGCTAAAACATATATCAAGGGCCCAGAAATAAGAGAAGGACTGCTGAACCGGGTAGAAGCTGCCATACGCGCGCATGACCCCTGCTTATCCTGCTCAACGCATGCCGTTGGACAAATGCCAATGATCGTTGACTTATATGATCATAATGGCAAATTAATTCAAGAAGTAAAACGTGATTTCTGAAAGATCGTTTCATTCAAATAATCGATGCCGCCAACTATTGGCGGCATCTTTTACGTAAATTCATCGGTGTAGTGGCAATCATGAAAAACAATTTATTCATCGGTTATGGAAATCCCGATCGGGGTGATGATGGGGTTGCATATCATTTATTCATGGATTTGCTTAATGATTTTGGCAAGAAGGACGTGGACCTTTTTTCTTCAGACACAATTTCCCTCGATGAGAATACTGATATTATGTTTAATTTTCAATTGCTGCCAGAATTTTCAGAAATGATAGCCAAGTATCAACAAGTTGTTTTTATTGATTCACATACTGGAGACATAGAAGGGAATATTAGTTTTGAATCAATCGAACCTTCCTATCAATATTCTCCATTTACCCACCACTTCTCTCCTTCCTCATGCCTTGCGGTCGCTCAATCATTGACTGGTAAGCACCCAAGAGCATGGTTACTGACAATACGCGGTTTCCAATTCGGATTTAATCGTGAGCTATCAGATCGAACACGAGAATTTGCTGATCAAGCACTAAATATCATTCGCAGTGAATTCTTTGAATAATTATTATTTTTATAGTATTTTTACCTTAATAGTATAATATTTCCGATGCATGAATTGGCTGTTACAGAATCACTATTGAATACCGCATGTGATTACGCCATTAAGAATAACGCTCAGAGAGTAATTTCTTTGAATATAATCATAGGTAATTTATCAAATATCATCGGTGATAGCGTTCAATTCTATTGGGATATTATCAGCGAAAAAACAATTTGCGAAAGATCCACACTGGTTTTTAATAAACTACCAGCCAAATTCATTTGTCAATCGTGTGGTGGAGAATTTAAAATAAATAGCGAATTGCTCCCCTGCCCTGTATGCCAGAGTATGGATCTGAAAACTATCCAGGGTGACGAGTTCTTATTAGAGAGCATTGTTATTGAAAAAGACCTTGAAAAAATACTATGAGTAAAAATATTATCCCAATCGTGAAAAAGATAATGAGCGCAAATAATCAAATTGCGGAAGAGAACCAGCAATTCCTCAGCAGTAAAAATATTCTGACAATTAATGTGATGGCTTCCCCTGGCTCAGGCAAAACCAGTCTGATCCTCAGAACAATCGAAAATCTTTCTAACCAATATAAAATAGCTGTCATCGAAGGGGATACTGCTCCAGTAACCATCGATTCAGACAAGATAAGCAACCTGAATATACCGGTAGTACAAATAAATACTGGCGGGGAATGCCATCTTGATGCATTAATGGTTAGAAATGGTCTTGAGCAATTAGATCTTTCGAACATCGATCTTTTGATCATCGAAAATGTCGGAAATCTGGTATGCCCCGCCGCATTTCGGCTTGGGGAACATTTCAGTATTGTGATCGCCAGTATTCCAGAGGGGGATGATAAACCATATAAATATCCGAATATCTACCGCGGCATTCAATCACTCATATTAAACAAAACAGATTTATTACCATACGTCGATTTTAATATTGATTATTTCAAGCAGGGTATTGAAGTGTTAAATCCTGGGGCAGCTTTCTTCCTGCTCTCTTGTAAAACAGGTGATGGGTTTGACAAATGGACGGATTGGTTAAAAACAAGAATTCAAGAGATGAAGTAATATTTTCCAAAAATGGTTAGTAAAGAAATACACATAAAAGGAACTGTTCAAGGCGTTGGGTTTCGCCCCTTTGTTTATACAATAGCAAAGAAATATAAGATTACCGGTTGGGTACGAAACTCATCTGCAGGGGTTGAAATACACGCAAATGGAGCACCCCAGGAGATGAAAGATTTCATAACTGAAATAAAAGCCAACCCTCCACCTTTGGCAAAGATCGATGAGTTTTTTGAATTAGAGATTAATTCAGATGGCTATAAGGATTTTTCAATCTTACAAAGTCAAACGATCCCCGGTGAATTTATTCCCATATCACCAGATGTGTCTATCTGCAGTGAGTGTCAGGAAGAATTATTTGACCCTTGTGATCACCGATATAGATACCCTTTCATTAACTGTACAAATTGCGGTCCACGATTAACAATCATCACAGAGATTCCATATGACCGTCCTAACACTACGATGGCAGAATTTACAATGTGTGATAAATGTCAGGCGGAATATGACAATCCACTTGACCGCCGCTTCCACGCGCAACCGGTAGCATGTCCTGTTTGTGGCCCCAGGTCTGGTTCGAAAGTCCAACCTCAGCATCTGAAAAAGGTGAAAATGGGATACAAC
>CAZBCD010000183.1:0-4805 GCA_964490205.1 uncultured Pelolinea sp.
ATATGCCAGATCCGATCATGAATGACGAAATGGAGTACAAGATTTCAGCCCTTGTAGAGACATCCGGTATTCGCTATGCTAACTTGAAAAATGAAAACAGGCAGGGGGATGAAAACGATTATCAACCGCTCGCCATGAATAGTAAATCTGGTTACAACCCATTATGGAGCATATAGGCATATGCAAAAGCAATCAAGTACAACAAAAAACAATAGGAAAGGAATCGAAAATGAGGTTCCAGGATAGGGATGTTTTAATCTTTCAGGCCATTCAAGATATGGGTGGGGTCTTAGCAAAACGCCAGCTAAAGACTCTGTTCTGGAAGGATAAAACACCAAGAGCCATGGAGAAGCGGCTAGCAAAATTGCGGTCTGCAGCATATATTACCTGGCCATCCAAAGAGCAGCGCAGAATGAATCCCATTCCCGAACCTATCATTTGGTTAGATTGGAAGGGCGTTTGTTTCCTTGCATCCAGATCAGGTATTCATTTTGATCCACTCAAGAAGATCAAAGAGAATCAGATGCGAACATTACAGAAAGACCTACGGGCACAAGGATTGACCTGGCTACGTGAGCCGCGCTGGAACCAGTTGGCACATGACCTGATCGCGATTGATATCCGCCTGAGATTTCAGCATTATTGCGATTTATCAGATCAAATCACCCTTGAGAAATGGATCAATGAGAGCACCTTCCGATCAGACATGGACAGAGTGCAAATCCGATATAAAAGCAGGCAGGGGAAAATGATCAGCAGAAAGAAGGGAGTATGCCCGGACGGCATGCTGGTTCTGGTTGACGAGAAATTGAAGAACATGCAGCAGCCATACCGAGCCAGATTTCTACTGGAAGTTGATATGGCGACACATGACAACACCAGCTTTGGATTGGAAAAATCGTTGGCCGGCGCCGCATACATAAAAAGCAAAGCATATAAAGACCGCTTTGGGAATAATGCCGGTCGCTGGATCATCATCACCACCGGTGAAACACGCATGAAGAATCTTATGGAACAGACCAGTGAGTATGCGAAGAAGAATGCGGATTTGTTTCTGTTCACAACCTTCAATGAATTTTTTTTCGCGAATGCGCTTCAGGACAGGATATGGATTAAATGTGGATTGGATTCGAAAGTCACATTATTTGAAGAGTAAGGAGATAAAAAATGAATGATACAGTCAGAACGAGAGGTCATGGAAAACATTTATTAAAACCCGCTGATGTAGCAAAACTTCTCAATATCAGCCGATCTTTGTCGTACCGGTTATTGAACAGCGGGAAAATCCCTGCGGTTCGCATCAACAAGTCTCTGCGTGTTGATCCTATTGATCTTGAACATTTTATCAACAAGCAAAAAACCCTCTCAAATTCTTGATCCCGTGTGGTGAATGTTGATGAACCTCTTGCGCTCTCCTCACTATTGCAGTATAAAAAAGATCGATATATGTGCACGGTTGCATTGGGGGAATCGGGACTTTAACAATTTAGCAGAGCGAAATGAGTCGCCTTTCCTGAAACTCATAGTTAGAAAGGAGTAAAGGAAATGGCGAGAAGAGGTAAAAAAGAAGGTTCAATCTACAAACGAGATAATGGTTTCTGGAGAGCTCAAATCTCCATTGACGGAAAACGATTGAGTTATACCGGAAAAACTAGATCCGAATGTAACGAATGGTTGCGTAAGACCATGGATTTGGTTGATAAAGGCATGACTTTCCAAAGTCGTAATCTATCACTAAGAGAGTATCTATCAGATTGGTTTTCCATCAAGAAGAACACCATCAAACAAAAGACGGCCTATGATTACGGAAGACTGCTGAAGAAATATATATATCCTTCCTTAGGTCATATCAAATTAAAAGAGTTAACTACTTACGGCATTACACGCTTTTACGCCAGAATGAAAGATAGTGGCAAAGGAGCCCGGACAATCCAGATCACCCATAACATTTTGAGATCTGCATTACAGGATGCAGTCCGAAGCGGAATCCTTGGCAGGAATCCTTGCACAGGTGCATTACTTCCCAGAGAAACAACCAAAGAGATGCAGGTTCTAAATGAGAGCCAAGTCACAGAATTTCTAATTGCAGCAGAGAGCTCAAGGTACAAAGCTCTTTACCAGTTAGCGATCACAACTGGTATGCGCTACAGTGAATTGGTTGGATTGAAATGGAGTGATATCGATTGGAACAAAGGCACAATTAAAGTCCAGCGGCAGCTCCAATACATTCCGCATAAAGGATTTCAATATAATGAACCCAAGACTCGGAGCGGTACTCGAACAATAATGTTGGGGGTTACCACACAAAAAATATTAAGAACGCATTACAAAGAAAACGCTCATAAAGACCAAACTGGTGAAAACCTCATTTTCGTAAATGGAATTGGAACGAAGATATATTTCAAAAGATTCTATAAGGATTTCAAGCGAGTTCTACGAAAAGCAGGGCTGCCAGATATTCGTTTCCATGACTTGAGGCACACAGCAGCTACTCTGATGATTTCAAATGGGATTCCAGTATTGATTGTTTCCAAGATTTTAGGACACTCTAAACCCAGCGTTACAATGAATATTTATGCGCATGCTTCTGTGGAAATGCAATCCGAAGCCACGCAGTTAATGGAAAACCTGGTTACACCAATCCCCATTTCGATTGAAAAAGAACAAAAACAAAAGGTTTCTAGATAATTCTGGTGCACCAATTGCACCCAATTGCACCGAGATTTTCATCTTCTAAAAAGAAGCTGTTTTTCACCCCCATATGTAGTGCTTAGAAAAGTAATATACCCCATATATACGGTATTTTAGTGACGCACCAGGGAATCGAACCCTGAACCTACTGATTAAGAGTCAGTTGCTCTGCCAAATTGAGCTAGTGCGCCAGGTTGTGCCGGTATTATATCGTATCTCATCCCCCTGTCAATTGAACCAAAAAAGCGGCGCGGATTCCCGCGCCGCCTGTCATTTCCCTCTTTCTAAAGTGTACAGTTAACAGTGAAATTCTTCGGCCCAAACAGCTGATGGTTGGGCTGGTCAATATACAGCTTTGCCCAATGGTCGCCGGATCCGTTCACTGTCATCGTATATTCAACGATCTTCGCTTCCGCTGCGTCAAAGGTGAGCGACTTCGTCGTTGACTGCCCGCTGTCGCTGTCCGTCCAGTAATACGTCACCGTTCCGGGCGCGCTCGTTGTGATTTCCCCGCTTATCGACACATCTCCCGGGCACGCCATATCGACCGTTGTATGCGGCATATAGTAAGTCACGCTCGTCACCTGGAATACAACCGTTTCCGTCTTCACCCTCACATACACCTGTCCAAACTGTTCATCGTCGTCCGCCTGCAATTTCCAGTAGCCGGTATAGGTGCCGGAGTCCGTCGGTGCGATCAGGTCAACCGGGATGGTCACCTGCGTGTCCGGTGCCACCGTGCTCCCCAGGTTGACAGATGCCGGTCCGCTCATCGCATCACCTGTCGCGAATACCAGCTTATAATTCGTGTTCCATGTACAGGTGCCGATGTTCTTGAAAGTCCAGCTCTTCGTAAACGCCTCTCCGCCCGCGAACTCTGTGTCATCCGGGATCGTCTCGCTTATGAACAGCGCCTTATTGCACGGCAGTGGTGTGGCGGTCGGCGGTTCCTGCACAACCGGCGGGGTATAAGTGGGGAGAGGAGTTATTGTAGGCAGCCCCGCGAGGGGAGTAGTTGGCTGCTGTCCCGACTGCGCATTCAACGCCTGCACGGTCTCCGCCACAGCAGTCGCCAGTGCGTCCGGGTCCTGCTCGTTCTTGCCGCCAAACAGCGGAAAATTACACGCAGAAAGCAGCAGCGCTGCAATCAACATCACAGCAATACTGGTCTTTTTAGCCCTTGAATCCAAGGCCATATTATCCTCCAGTTTCTGAGTACCTTATGTATAAACGCCTAAATTATATGTGCTTTTCTGCTATCTAACAAATTCCATGCGTCTGTAAACCCAATCCAAAATGGGCTGGCATGGCTGCCAGCCCTCATGATTCGATACTATTAGGAAGACCCTGTTCTACTCGACGATGATCTGCACCCACATCGGGCCGATGTCCGCGCCATCAGCGGTCTGCAGCATCCAGTCCCCGTGGTATGTATCTGCTGTCGAGGGCGCTGTTAAGCTCAGCACGATCTCAACTTCTCCATTGGGCGCCACTTCCACGCCGATCTCTTTCGCGTCGGGACCGTTCATCTTTTCCCCGCTTTCAAAAGCGAGTTTATAGTCGCTGCTCCAGGTGCAGTAACCCACATTGCGCAGCGTCCATCCTTTATCAAAAGTCGCTCCCGGGCTGTATTTGGTGTCGTCTGGCACCGTCTCATACACAAAGTACGCGGAGTTGCACGGCACTTTCGTTGCTGCTGGCTCTTCAGTTTCCTGCACAACAGTCTCGGGGTTTACCGTCGGCATGGGTGTGTTCGTCGATAGCAATGACAAGGTTGGTACGACCACTTTCTCTTCCTCTGCGTCAATTGCTGCGACAGTCTCCGCCACGGCGTTTTCCACATCCTCTGGATCATCGTACGCGAGCGGGAAATTACACGCGCTCACCGCAGCGGCCAGCATCAGCAGAATAACAAAAACACTTTTCTTAGGCATAGGTTCCTCCTATCAATTCCTTCTTTCTATTATATATGCATATATATCTTTACATGTATGTAGATGCAATTATTATGCCGTGTTTGCCACTCTTAATCCAATTTCAGCACATGTTCATTTAACACGTAAAAAATCTTCCACAGCGTATATCACAGCGTCCATTATTTAAAGAAAATCAAA
>CAZBCD010000184.1:0-4781 GCA_964490205.1 uncultured Pelolinea sp.
TATTAAAGTTCCTTTATCTTGTCAATTTTGTCATTTGTTTTTCAACACCCTACAACAGATACTTGACAAAAACAAAAGAAGTTGTACACTGGATTCAGTCAAATGACTCGAAAAGGACTAAACTACCGAGATGCAGGGATGCAAAGCCATGGATCTAAAGCGATGGGAGCCATCGCAATGATTGCCAGGTTGTGCTATGTTCATATGTTTTACCCGCCTGAATAGAGAACAAAGAAAAGAGGTGGCAATATGTTAAGCAGTAAAAGCAAGTTTGTTAGTGTTCTGATAGCAATGATGTTGGTCCTTTCACTGACCATACCAGTCTTCGCGCAGGATGAAGTTGAACCGGTTGAGGAACCAGAAGTTATGGAAACGTCTTCTAAATTTCTGGATCATCCGATTGTAAAGCTTTTTGCGGAATTTTTCGCCAGTTTCTTCAATCCTCCGGTGGAGGAAGAGCCGGTACCTGATGAAGGGGATGGAACAGGTGAGGATGGTGATTTGGGAGCACCACTTCCTGATGAAGGAGATTTGAATGGTGATACTGGGGATGAAGGAGAAGCTGATGGAGAGGGTAGTGAACCAGAAGAACAACAAATTGTACCTGAAGAAAAGATCGCTTCCATGCATGAAGATGAGAAGTTGGGTTTTGGTGTGATTGCCAAGTTGGTGGAACTTGCGAAGCTAACGCAAACCACATGCTCGGAGACCGGTGAGTTATTCTGCGAGGTGACCCTGGATAGCCTGATCGAAGAATACAAAGGTGGTGTGAGTGTCGGCGCCCTGTTTAAAAAATATGGGAAACCGGAGAAGGTGGGCGTTGGCCAGATCAGGAAAGAATTAAATCCAAAAGAGAAAACAAATAACGGAAAAGCCAAAGGCAAAAAATAGAAATACCAACATAGAAATAAAAAAGACCTGCGCGAACAGGTCTTTTTTTTATGGGTCATAAAATCTGTTTATCTAATAAAGAAAAAACCATATCTTGGAGGATATTGCCTGAAATAGATAATAATAGGCGCCCCCGGCGCGACTCGAACCCCCAGCTTCCTGATTCGAAGTCAGGAGATAAAACTTTCCCCCGCCCATTGCATCGTCGTTAGGTCTTTGTACAAAATCCCTGCTTATTATGAGTCAATTGTTCATTTCTAAAATGATTTGTTCCCTTCAAGCGATTTCCAATTCCCCAAATCTCCAAACCGTCAACTTTGTCCAATAAAAAGATGGGCTGTCTCATGACCAGATGCAAGCAGCCCACCGTTTGGGGGTAGCAGCATGGGTGGGTTGCTATTTCTGCCCATGCGAACTCTATTTAAAGATGCTCAACGGCATATATGGCTATTTTCTATCTCCTATTATGGTAATGCGTTCAGGATAAAGTTTTCGGTCGGGCTGCTGATGCCTGAGTTCTGCATTAAAAGCCCGCCTACGATCAGTGAGAGAATTACTGATAATACGACATAATCATCCCGCCGGAAGGAAAATTCGCGCCGGTATGTGCGTTCGCTGATGTTGTAGTCAAACCCACGTGAAAGGATCGCGATCGAAATATCCTGCGAACGTTCCAGCGTTGCCAGGAAGATTGGGATCAGGAGTGCCGTCAGCACTTTTACCCGGGCGATAATGTTCTTCGGCTGCACATCATAACCGCGTGCTTTCTGCGCGTTGGTGATCTGCCTGGTCTGCGTGGAAAGAATTCCCACTGTCGCGAACCCCAACATCAGTGCGACACCCATTTCAGGTGGAAGCCCGCGCCCCAATACTTTGAATAGGACGGACGCGAACGCCAGGCAGCACAGGGCCAATGCCGCGAATTCAAGGATGTTATTTTCGATGCCCAAAAACGCCGAGTTCTCCGCTACCTTCGGCAGCGCGATGATGAGAAAGATCACGCTCAGCGAGGTGACCACTCCGATATTGGCAAGCAGTTTCCGCTCCTGCCCGCGTTCAGTGATAGTTAAAGCGAGTTCAACCGGGGGGGTTGTGTACAGCATCAAATGTACAGATAGGACTACGATGAAAAACCTGAAGAATACCGCGGCGCCACGGATGATTCCCTGCACAGTTACCGGTACCCATTGCTTGAATGGGACCAGGTAGAACAGAAAATAGGAATCTTTGGGAGTAAAGAAGAGCACCTGGAACATTGAGAATGTCAGGAAGATCACCACCAGAACTTTCAGGTTGTTGTTCAGCAGATCTTTATCGATCGCTTTTCTGCCCAAAGAGTACAGGAACAGGAATAGGATTCCCATCAAGATCGGGTCGATGATGATCATCGCGATGATGGTAGCGCCTACGAAGATAAGCAGTTTGGTGCGCGCGTCTAAGTTATGCAGGAAAGATTTCCCTTTAATATATTCAATTGCCACGCTGCACCTCCACCAGTTGTTTCAGGTAATTTTCCATTTCACTGTAATGGACTGTGTTTGCGGGGATGCCGTATTCGCTGAGCTGCTTTGCCAGTTTTGTGATGTTCGGTAATTCCAGTGAATTCTTCCGCATCAGTGCTTCGTCCAGCAGGAGGGAATCTATTGGGCCGTCAAAGGCGACACGCCCGTAGTTGAGTACGATTGCACGCTCCGCGTACATCGCTGCGTAGTCCACTTTATGCGTGGTGACCAGCACAGTTGTGCCGCTTTCATTGAGTGATCGGATGATTTCAAAAATGTCTTCCGTCATCTCGGGATCCTGCCCGGTGGTGGGCTCATCGATCACTAAGATCTTTGGTTCCAGTGTCAGCACAGATGCTAAGGCGATGCGCTGTTTTTGTCCCTTTCCGAGGTCGAAAACCTCGGCACCCGCGTACTCTTCCATGTGCACGATTTTCAGTGCTTTCTTGATGCGCTGATCATATTCGGTAGGGTCAATTCCATGTGCTTTCAATCCGAAGGTCATCTCGTCCTGGACATTAAAAGACACAATCTGGTGGTTTGGGTTTTGGAAGCAGAAACCGACATCCTTTGCCAGAACGTGGGTCGGGGTTTCGGCGGCATCAAATCCTGCTACGGTTACTTTCCCCTGTGAGGGCTGCAGCAGTCCGATCAGGTGGCTTACCAGCGTTGTCTTCCCTGACCCATTGCGCCCGAGCAGCGCAACAAATTCCCCCTGACGGATCGTTAGGCTCACATCAAACAGCGCGTCTATACCTTTCTCATAGCAGTGGGTAACATGCTCCATCTGGATGACAGCTTCGCGCTTACCATTGCTGTGCTTCTTATTAAATCGTTTCTTAATTTGGTGCGGTTTGTATGAATGATGAATTTCTTTAATTAATGATTCCGGTTTGAGCGGGTTGCTGTGAATTTTCAAAGAATCTGCCAGTCGGGTGATATCCGGCCGTTTGAATACGGATTTAATATCGCCTGCTTCCAGTACCTCCGCGACAGTTCCATCACGGATGATTTTGCCTTTATTGAGAATCAATACCCTGTCGATAAAGGGTAGGATTTCCTCTAAAGCGTGTTCAACGATCACCATCGTTTTTCCAAACTCCTGGGCGATATCGGTCACTAACTGCAGGACTTTCACTCGCCCGGATGGGTCTAAATTCGCCAGCGGTTCATCCAATACATAAATCTCCGGATGCATGGAGTAGGTTGCGGCGATCACGCATGCCTGCTGCTCGCCCCCTGAGAGAGTATGCGGCTCACGGTCCTCATAGCCGGTCATGCGGGTGGCCTCCAGTGCTTTGGCAACGCGTTTATTGATCTTTTTTCTGGGAATGCCGAAATTCTCCGGGCCAAAAGCAACTTCATCCGCGACGCTGCTTGTGACAAGCTGGCTTTCCGGATCCTGGAAGACCATTCCTACAATGGATGCCAGACCGCCAACGCGGACGTTCTTCGTGTCGTATGTGCTGATGGTTACTTTGCCTGTTAGCTCTCCTTCATGGTAGTGGGGGATGAGTCCATTGATGCATGAGCACAGCGTTGTCTTACCGCTGCCTGCTGGTCCGGTGACCAGGACGATCTCCCCGGGTTTGATCACAAGGTTGATCTCATCTAATGCGGGTGTTTCACTGCCTGCATAGGAGAAAGATACCTGGTTGAATTTAATGTCATGCTCCATATAAATGTACCTCTAAAACGGTAATCCAAGCCGCTTTAGCGAATACGGCTTGGATTCCAAAAAATAGGATAGAAAAATGAAAACGTAAATTTTTTACCAGAGAGGCCTACGGTACCGCTCGGGCAGCGCAGCCATAATGACCGTGGTAACAACTGTCGTGATCACTGCTTCTGGCATTGCACCAGCTTCAAGCGCACCCAGGAAAGCGAAGAACCCGCCGTATTCGGGATCTGGATAAAATGCCATCAATCCGACAACGAACAGAGGAACGACCACGACGACATAATACGCAAATACCTGCGCCGCCCATAATGCCAGAGAGACAACCTTGTTGTCCTTGAATCGCCAACTGGCGTTCTTATAAACAAACCCATTGAAAACGCCGCCAACCACATGAGCCAGAATACTTGCAAGCGGAATCCCGGGTTCTGCGATGCCAGCCAATAAACCGACAACGATACCGCCAACGGGGCCGGTCAAAGATGCGCCGATGGTCGTGAAGATTTCACGCGGATCGGTTACGACCGGGGTGCCGGGGATCGGGATGGTTATACCTGCTAAAACAAGTGCGAGGGCTGCGCCGCCAAATGCGGCTGACATGCCTACCTGCCGTGCAGATAGTAGCGGTTTCTTCGTGCTTTCAACTTTATTTGCCATCTTGAATTCAACTAGCAAGTGCAACTTTGAAAGCGTAAGAGAGGTAAGCTGCG